>NZ_JBNNJZ010000060.1:0-29825 GCF_050270335.1 Streptomyces sp. NPDC059900 | reverse complement strand
GCATGGAGGGTGAGGGCTCCCCAGCCGCAGCCGACGTCCAGCAGCCGCGTTCCGGGGGCAAGGCCCAGCTTCCGGCAGGTGAGCTCCAGCTTGGCGCGCTGGGCGTCCGCGAGAGCGTACTGCGGGTCCTCGCTCTCCCAGTAGCCGCAGGAATACGCCATCGAGGGGTCGAGCAGCAGCTCGTAGAAGCGGTGCGATACGTCGTAGTGGTGGCTGATGGCCGCGCGGTCCCTGGCGGTACTGTGCCGTGCCCCGCGCAACCGGGCGCGGCCCGCGGGCGCCTTCGGCGGCGGGCCGACGGCACCGAGCCGTGCCGCGGCCCCCACGGCGGACGCCAGCTGCGCCACACCGGGCCTCGTGGGGGAGAGCCGCTGCTCACGGGCGCCGGCCCACATGGTCCGCAGCCCGTCGGCGAGGTCGCCCTCGATGTCGATGTCACCGGTGATGTACGCCTCGGCAAGGCCGAGTTCGCCCGGCTGCCACAGCAGTCGGCGCAGCGCACGGCGGGAGCGGACGATCACGACCGGGGCCCCGGCCGGCCCGCATTCGCTGCCGTCCCAGGCGCGCAGCGCAAGCGGCACGGGGCCGCCGAGGACGTCGGCGAGAAGTCCGTTGAGGCGCTCGGCGGTAGTGGTCACTGCGCTGCTCCCTTTCCGGTCAGCTGGATCTGGTGCACGTCGAGGTAGCCGGAACGGAAGCCCGCCTCGGAGTAGGCGAGATAGAAGTCCCACATGCGGCGGAAGGTGGCGTCGAAGCCCAGGTCTCCCACCGCGTCGTCCCGCTGCGCGAACCGTTCGCGCCACAGCTTCAGCGTCTGCGCGTAGTGCGCGCCGAACCCCTCGCACGCGGTGACGCGCAGGCCGGTGTGGGTGCGCGCGGTCTCCTCGACGGCCCGCACGGAGGGCAGTTGTCCGCCGGGGAAGATGTACTTCTGCACCCAGGTGTAGGTGTTCCTGGCGGCGATCATGCGGTCGTGCGGCATGGTGATCGCCTGGAGCGCCACCGAGCCGCCGGGCGCGAGGAGGGTGTCCAGGGTGCGGAAGAAGGTGGGCCAGTACTCCGCGCCGACCGCCTCGATCATCTCGACGCTGGCGATCGCGTCGTACTGCCCCTGCACCCGGCGGTAGTCGCACAGCTCGATGCGGACCCGGTCCTCGTGTCCTGCGGCGCGCACGCGTTCCAGGGCCAGGTCGCGCTGTTCGGCGGAGAGGGTGACCGAGTGGACGTCCGCGCCGCGTGCGGCGGCGCGGATGGCCAGGGCGCCCCAGCCGGTGCCGATTTCGAGCAGCCGGGTGCCGGGTCCCACGCCGCACAGGTCGAGCATCCGGTCGATCTTGCGGTGCTGGGCCGTCTCCAGCTCGGACCAGGTCGCGGGCAGCTGCTCGAAGAGCGCCGCGGAGTAGCTCAGGGACGTGTCGAGGAACTGCGCGAACAGGTCGTTCGACAGGTCGTAGTGATGACGGATGTTGGCCTGCGCGCCGTCGGGGGTGTTGCGCTGCTCGGCCGGCTGCCGGGGTGCCCAGAGGGCGCGCAGCCGCTGGAGCGAGGGCGCGACCAGCGTGGCCGCGTGCTCGGCGAGCACCGCGAGTACCGCGACCAGGTCCTGCGCGTCCCATTCGTGCGCCATGTACGACTCGCCGAAGCCGACGAGGCCGTTCGTCCCGATGCGCCGCAGGAAGCTGTCGGGATCATGCACCTCCAGCAACGGACCGCCCTGGCCCAGGCGTTCGCCGCCGCCCATCGCGACCGTCAGCGGCAGTCCGTCCAGGGCGTGGCGCACGACGACCCGGGTCAGCGCGAGGCGCACCGCGGAGCAGCGCGGGACGGCCGCGACATCGGGCCACCGTTCGGCGTCCAGCGGGCCCCGCGGACGGGAAACGCCGGGTGAACCGGATACGGACGTACTCACTTCATGCCCTCCTGGGGACGGTGTCGGGGTCGGTGCTGTACGGGCAGGCCGCGCAGCCACAGGGCGATGCCGTGCCGCCGGATGGCCGCGGAGACGGCCACCGTGGACCAGGGGTGGCGGACGGCTGCCCGCAGCAGCACCCCGGCCGTCGCCCGGCGGCGCTCTCCGCGCACGGTCGCCGTGAACTTCCGCGCGCCGCCCAGCCGCAGGTGCAGGGTGATGCCGAGACGCTCGTCCGGCACGGGAAGCCGCATGCGGTACTCGCCCTCGACGGGGAAAAAGGGCGAGACGTAGAACTCCTTGGGCACGTCCGCGTTCTGTGCCGCGTCGGGGCCCAGCAGATAGCAGTGCCGCTCGCCGTAGGTGTTGTGCACCTCGGCGACGACACACCGCAGCTCTCCGTCGGGGCCGTGACACCAGTACAGGGAGAGCGGGTTGAAGACGTAGCCGAGGACCCGGGCGTGGGCGAGCATCAGCACGCGGCCGCCGTCGAGCGTGATTCCGTGGCTGGCGAGGTAGGCCTGGAGGCCCGCCTTGATGTCGGTGGTCCGGCCGCCGAAGTGGTCGCGTCCGTCGAACCGGGCGAGGGGACGCAGCGCGCGGGGCAGCCGGGGAGGCTCGTCCAGGTCGATCAGCCACAGGTAGGTGCGGTGGGCGAGCTTGTAGTGCCGCGGGCTGGTGCGGACGTGGGTGATGACGCTCGGGTAGAGCGCCGGTGCCGGGCCGGGGGAGGTGCTCACCAGCGCACCCCCATCGCCAGGGCCGCCTCGACCCCCGAGCGGCAGCCGTCCTCGTGGAATCCCCAGCCGTGATAGGCGCCCGCGAAGGCGGTGACAGGACCGTTCAGCGAGGGCAGCCGGCGCTGCGCCGCGAGCGACTCCGGGGTGTAGACGGGGTGTTCGTACGCCATCCGGGCGAGCACCCGCTCGGGGCTGACCAGACTTTCGCCGCCCAGGGTCACCACGTACCTCTCGGGGGCGTCGAGATGCTGGAGGCGGGTCATGTCGTAGCTGACCCGTACGTGGTCGGTCGTGGCCGCGCACGAAGGGAGGAGATAGTTCCACGAGGCGCGCGCGGCGCGGCTGCGGGGCAGGACCGAGGTGTCGGTGTGCAGCTGGGCGGGGTTGCTCGAGTAGCGGAAGGCGCCCAGGACCTCGCGTTCCGGTCCGGTCGGGTCCGCGAGCAGGCGCAGTGCCTGGTCCGGGTGGACCGCGACGACCACGGAGTCGTAGACGTCGGTCGTGCCGTCTTCGGCGGTGATTTCCACGCGGCCGTCACCGCGGCGCACGGACCGCACCGGCGTCGATATGTGCACGGCCTGGAGCTGCTTGCCGATGCGCTCCACGTACTCGCGTGAGCCGCCTTGCACGGTGCGCCAGGCGGGCGATCCGGACACGGCGAGCATCCCGTGGTGGTCCAGGAACCGGAACAGATAGCGGGCCGGATAGCGCAGGGCCGTGCCCGGCGGGCAGGACCACACCGCCGACACCAGGGGCACCGCGAAGTGCCGCACGAAGTACGCGGAGAACCGGTGCCGGGCGAGGAACGCGCCGAACGTCTCGGCGGTGTCCGTGCCGTCCGGGTCTTCCGCCACGGCCAGGAACTCCGCTGCCCTGCGGTGGAAGCGCGGTACCTCGGCGAGCATCCGCAGGTACGGGCCGCGCAGCGCGTTGCGCGGCTGCGCGAACAGGCCGCGCGGGCCGCGCGCGCCCGCGTATTCGAGGCCGCAGCCCTCGCACCGCACGGACATGCTCATCTCCGCCGGGCGCGAGCTGACGGCCAGTTCCCGGAACAGGCGGAGCAGGTTCGGATAGGTGCGGTCGTTGTGCACGATGAAGCCGGAGTCCACGCTGCGTGACCGGCCGTCCGATGCCGTGACGTCGTGGGTGTGGGCGTGACCCCCCAGGCGGCCGTCCGCCTCGTAGAGGGTCACGTCGTGTGCGGATCGCAGGATGTAGGCGGCGGTGAGCCCCGCCACCCCGGATCCCACCACCGCGGTACGCCGTCTCTGTTCTCTCATGCCGTCCCATCTCCTCGTCCGGACCCGCCGGACGTGCTCTGAAGATGATTCGGAGCGGCATGGACCATGGTTTGGTCAGGAGCGCCACGATCTCTGTTTCACCACGGCATGCCGGGGCTTTCTACCGTTCCATCCTAGTTTGTCTCACCACGGTGTGCCGGTGGGCGGAAACTGGTCGGCGATCACGGCGGGGAGCTCGGCGAGGCCCAGGAACCCGGCCACCGCCCCGGCGGTCAGCGCGTGCCACGCGGGGGCCCTTCGCAGCATGGCGTGATCGCTGCCGTCCATCAGCACGCTGGCCGCCTCCGCGCCCGCGGCACCGGCGCGGGCCGCGAAGGCGAGGGACGTCCTGGGGTCGGTCGTACGGTCCAGGTCGCCGTGCAGCAGCACCACGCGACGGCCGCGCAGCTGCTCCACGGGGTCCTCCGCGGGGCACCAGGGGGCCAGGCCGACCACCCCGCGCACCAGCGGATCCCCGGCGGCCCGCAGCGCGGCGCGGGCCCCCATCGAGTGCCCCACCAGGACGGTCGGCACGTCACCCGTGAGCTCTTCGAGCTCGCGCAGGGCCCGGCGGGCGTCCTGCGCCGCGTCCTGTCGCTCTCCGTTCCAGCCGCGATGGCGATAGCGCACCCGCCCGATCAGTACGTCGCCACCCGCCGTGGACCGGCGGATGGCGCTCTCGAAGAGCCGCAGCCGCGCACCCGGCAGATTCCACGGCGGAGGCGCCGCGGTCCCGTGCTCACGGCCGCCGTGCAGCATGAGCACGGCGGCGCGTGGCTTCTCGACCGGTCCTTGCGGCACGAGCGCGGCACGGTGGCCGTCGCGGAAGGGCACAGGGTCTCCTCGGCATGTCGGCGACCGGCCGTACGTGCCGGACGAGACTGATTCGGAGCCGCGCCGGTGGCGGATGGGTCGTACGACGCGGTTGCCTCCGCCACCGCCGCTCGTCGGCTCCGACCGGCCCGCCTAGGGGCGCGAGCCGACCTCGTCCAGGGTCTCACCGTCCTTCATGCGCGCCCGCACGGTCACATCGGGCTTCGCGGGAGCCTTGACGGCCAGTGATGTGTCCTTCCCGGACGCCTTGACGTCGCCCGTCACGTCGATCCCGGTGACCTCGCGGCTGCCCGCGGCCAGGAGGTAGTGCTGCCCGGAGCCCGCCGTCCAGGGGGTGCTGGCCACGATGTGCTGGCCGAACCGGCTGCAGGAAGCGGTCGACCGCGCCTGCCCGACGAGCTTCGCCGGTGCGGTGGCCGACTCCTTGGACGTACGGAACTGCACGAGGATGTCGCCGGGACCGCGCCAGGTGAAGGCCCGGGTGCAGGACCACACCGCGTCGCCGCCCCGCTCGGGCAGGTCCTGCTCGGCGAAGTCCCACTGGTTGACGGCCCGAACCCCGCTGTGCCGCATCTCGGGGAGCCGGCACGCGGTGCGGGCCCAGCTCAGCAGCGCCGCCGTACTGGTGGCTTCGCGGGGCTGCCGGGGCGGTGCTCCGGTGCCGGGCAGGGGCGTATAGCTGAGATGGACGGGAGTGAGGCCGCCCAGGTCGGCGACGAGGAAGGCGTGCTTCTCCACGATCTTGCTGGAGGAGCGCAGTTGCAGCACCGGCAGGCTGTCGCACGATCCCTTGTCCGGCAGTTCGGGGACGGGATCCGTGACGCCCTCGTCCGACACGTCCAGCGGACGGCCGGGGGAGTTGGGGGTCAGCAGGTCGCGCGTCTGCGCCTCGGCGATCCAGGGAGCGGTGAGATAGCGGACCTTGCCCGCCTTGCGGCTGACGACGAGGGACGCGGCCGTGGTCACGTCGGCCTCGTCGCTGCGGGTGATGTCCAGGGACGCGGGGTCCAGGGGGGAGGGCGGTTCGCCGTAGCGGACGACGCGCCGGCCGTCGTGGAACAGTACGACCGCCTCCCCGCCGACATCGCCCGCGTACAGCAACTGGGTGTTGCCGGGCGGCGGTTCGGCGCTGGTGGCCTTGGCGACGCTGACCCGGGTGCCGGACGGTGGCTTGGTCCAGGTGGCGAGCGCGCGCGTGACGAGACCGGTGTCCCCGACGCGTGAGCCTCGTGCCGGCCACGCCGTGAAGTCCACGCGCGAGGTGTCGGCCCAGCTGTCACGCGGGGTGTGGACCAACTGGGCGGCGTCGATCGCGGGCTGCACGTCGATGGTCCGGGTCGGATCGTCCCCCGGTCCGCCGAGGGTGGCGAGCAATACCGCACAACACAGGGCGGTGATGCCCGCGGTGAACCAGGCGAGCCGGAACCGGCGTCTGCGGCGCAGCAGATCGGTCGGGCGGGTCTGCACGGAACAGGCGTCGAACTCCCGCGAACGCAACAGCGTTTGTGTCGCCCCGCCCGCGATCGCCTCCAGTCCGCTGGCGGCGATCAGCGCCTGTTCGGGGTCCGGCACATCGGCGGCGGTGAGCAACTCGATGACCTCGGAGCGGGACAGGCCCTCCACCTTGAGCAGCACGAACGCCGCTCGGGCGGAGGCGGAAACCTCCGAGAGCGCCTGCCCGAGGGCGATCTCCTCGACGCCGCCCGCGCGGGGGAAGAGCCGCAGCCCCCAGACCACGGGAAGCATGGGGCGCAGTACGCGGGGAGGCGGAAGAAAGCCCGGCCATCCGCGCGGTCGGCGTTCGTGGGCGAGCGCCGAGTGCAGCACGCTCGCTCGTGTACTGGCCAACGCGGGGGTCGGGGCGCCTTTTCGCTGCCCCGGCACCCGCAGGCCCGGTCGCGCTATGCGGAAGCCGGGCAGGGCGCGCTGGACCAGCGCGTGCGCGACGAGAACGCGCCGGTGCCTGCTGAGGGTGTGGGGGAGCGTGAGATAGGCGAGGAGTACGAGCCGGGTGTACTGGTCGACGATGACGGCTTCGGCCTGGTCACGGGCCACCCGCCCGGACACTCTCGTGGAGCGCCGTTGCGATGTGCTCATCGATCAAGAGCCTTCCAAAGGCTGACGACGTTGCGTCCTGACCACGTTCAAACGAGTGAATCTTGGGATGGTCACAGCCGACGCGCCGACGCCGCGCCGACACCGGGTCGGACGCCGGGTGGGACGGGGGCCCGCACGGTGAGCGCTGAGGGCGGAGGCGGCGACGGCAGCGTCCGGGCGGAGGAGGCTCGCGCCTCGCCACTCCACCGGGATCAGCTACGCCCGCCGCCACCTCCGATCGTCCGGTCCGGGTCCCTCACCACCCTGTCGGACACAGATGATTCGTCGGCGGGTGCGCGATGGATTGGCTCGCACCCAAACTCGCACCCAAAGACGCCGGGCGCGCGGGCGAAGCCGCGTAACCGATGATCTTGCTCTGGCGTTGGTCGGCCGGGGCCCGGCACGTCAGGCCGGGCCAAGACCAGAGCCTGAGGGGCACTCATCATGCACGTCCTGCTCAACATGCACGGCATCACCAGGAAGATCGTCGCGTGGACCGGCGCCATGGCCGCGGCGCTCGGCTGCGTCGTCGTCGGCGCGCCGCCCGCGGCGGCCGACGGCAAGTGGTGCAACAACTCGGTCTGCATCGAGACCTACGACAGCGGTACCTACCTCGGCAGGGTCGAGGTCTCGGTCGTCAACACCAACCGGCCGCACCGCATCAGCGCACGCGTGTGGACCACCAACGGCTGGGGCGCCCACACCAAGGTGGAGGACGTCGCCGCGTTCAGGACCTACCGGGACCAGGCCTACCCGCAGCGCCACTTCCCGGCAGGCACCCGACTCTGCGCGGAGGGCTTCCGCGGCGGCGACAGCGTGGGCCTCCCCTGCGTCACCCTGACCGACTGACCGCGCGGCCCGTCAGCCGTACTGGCGGCAGTGGCCGGAGAAGACGGACCGGACGCGTGCGGTGACGAGAGCGAGGGCGGCCTGCGATGCGGCGGCGTCGGGCCCGGGCCCGGCATCGGATCCCAGTTGCAGCGCCAGACCCTCGGTCAGGCAGTGCAGTTCGAGGGCGGCGAGGTCCGGGTCGGTGTCGGCCGGGACCTCGCCGCACTCTTTGCCGTTGTGGACGGCCGTGGCGAGCATCGAACGGATGAGCCGGCCCGTCTCGGCGTGGGACCGGGCCAGGCGGGGGTTGTCCACGGTGCGGCCCAGGAAGGCGAGCACCACTCGGTGCGCCGAGCGGCGGCGCGCGTCCGCCGGGAGCCATTCGCTCAGCCCCTCGACCACCACGTCACGGATCGGCAGCTGCTGTCGCGTGGCGCGCTCGCCCAGGGCGGAGACCCGGTCGAGGATTTTCTGGACGACGCGTTCGTGGGTGAACAGCAGCATCTCGTCCTTGGTCGGGAAGTAGTGCTGCACGTGGCCCACGGAGAAGCCCGCTGTGGCGGCGGTCCGCGCCACGGTGACCCGGTCGAGCCCTTCTTCGGTGACCAACTTCTGTACGGCGTCGGCGACCTGGATGCGCCTTGCTTGGTGATCGACGACCTTCGGCATGCCGTCAGAGTATCCGCCGTCGGCCTTGCGGAAAGTTTTTACCATATGTTCATATTGTAAAAAGCCGGACGCCGACCAGGGGAGGGACTGCGGACGTGGCAGGGGCAGTGAGGGAGCGCGTGCGCAAATGGCCCACGCTTTTAAGGCAGTTGATACTCGTGGTACTCCTCGCGGGAGTGGCGGCGACGGGGCCGACTCCACCCGTCGCGGCTGCTGACGCGGCTGCCGACGCGGCGGACTGGTCGGAGGTGGACGCGTACGTGCGCGGCCGACTGGACGCGACAGGCACACCCGGTGCCGCGCTCGCCGTGATCGAGGACGGCCGCGTCGTGCACCAGCGGGGCTTCGGCGAGGACGGCCGGGGGCGGCCGGTCACGCCCGACACCCCCTTCCTGTGGGGCTCGCTGTCCAAGCCGGTGACCGGCCTTGCCGTGCTCCAGCAGGTCGAGGCGGGCCGCGTGAAGCTCGACGCGCCGGTACGCACATATCTGCCGTGGTTCCGTCTTTCCGACCGGGAGGCGTCCGACCGCATCACCGTCCGGCATCTGCTGACCCACACCAGCGGCATCCCCACCTCGGCGTCCGGCGAGATCGGGGACCGCTACGACAACACCCCCGGCGCCCTCGCCGACGCGGCCCGCGACCTCGCGCGGATCGAACCCGCCGACCGGCCCGGCGGCTCCTATGCGTACTCCAGTGCCGGTTACGCCGTACTCGGCGCCCTGGTCGAAGAAGTGACCGGACGGCCGTTCGGCACGTACCTGCACCAGAAGATCCTCGCCCCGCTCGGCATGCGGCACGCCGTCGCCACGGAAGGCGACTTCACCCGTGAGCGGGTCGCCCCCGGCCACCGCTCCGTCTTCGGCGCGGCCGTCCCGTTCGACGCGCCCTACGACACTTCGGGCGTCCCGTACGGCCATGTGGGCGGCAGCGCAGAGGACTTGACCCGGTTCGCCCTCGCCGAACTGGGCGGTGGCGTCCTGGACGGCCACCGGGTGCTTTCGGCGAAGGGGATCGCCGACAGCCAGCGAGGGCATGTCGAAAGCAGCGCGGGCCGCTACGGCCTCGGCTGGTCGGTCGGCACGCTCAAGGGCACGGGTGAGCGCATGGTCTGGCACGACGGGGCGCTGCCCGGCCACCACGCGATGCTGGTCATGCTGCCCGACAGCGACCGCGCCGTGATCGTCCTGCAGAACGCCTACCACCAGCTGCGCGCGAAGGAGTTCGCCGATGCCGCGATCGGGGCGGCGCAGCTGCTGTCCGGCGCCGCTCCCCGCACCACCCCCGCCGACGGGTTCGCCGTCGCCCTGCCATGGGCCACGGCCGCCCTCGTCGCGGTGCTGCTCCTGAGCGCGGCAGCCCCTGCCCTGCGCCGGCTGCCCGGACGGCGCGCCGCGGCCCGGGCCCGCTCCCGGCGCAGGATCGCCTTCACCACCGTGGCATCGGCCGCCGCCGCGCTGGCGACAGCGGCGTTCCTGTGGTGGCTGCCCTCGGCTCTCGGGGGGACGCTGTCGATGGCGCTGCTGTGGCTGCCCGACGTGGGGTGGGGTCTGGTGGCCGCCGTCGCTCTTGCCTTGCTGCTGGCCCTGGAGCGGGCGGCGCTCGGCGTCCTGGATCTGCGGCGGGCTCGCAGGAACCGCCGGGAGGAGCGGACGGCCGGGGCCGCGTGATGTGCGGTCCCGGCTGTCGGGGAGGGTGCTCAGGCCGGTTCCCGGGTCCGGGGTGGTGGGGCGGTGTCGGTGCGTTCGGTGGTGGGCTTGTTGTGGTGCAGGGTGTGGAAGAGGCGGCCCGGCCACCAGAACCAGCGGCCCGTGTCCAGGGCCAGGGCGGGCACCAGGACCGTACGGACGAGGAACGTGTCGAGCAGGACGCCGACGCCGACGATCACGCCCATCTGCGCCATCGTCACCAGGGGCAGCCCGGCGAAGACCGCGAACGTCGCGGCCAGCACGATGCCCGCCGACGTGATCACTCCGCCGGTGCTCGTCAGGCCTTCCAGCACGCCGCGGGCGTGGCCGAGGCGGGCGGCCTCCTCCTTGACGCGGTGCATCAGGAAGATGTTGTAGTCGATGCCGAGCGCGACCAGGAAGACGAAGCCCATCAGCGGAATCGACCAGTCGACGCCCGCGAAGCCGAGCACGCTCTCGAAGAGCACGTTCGACGCGCCCAGAGCCGCGAGGAAGGACAGGACCACGGTCGCCAGGAGCAGCAGCGGCGCGACGAGCGACCGCAGCAGCCAGATCAGTACGCCCAGGACGACCAGGAGGACGATCGGGATGACCGTCCGCAGGTCGCGGCCGGCGGCGCGCTGGGTGTCCAGAGTCTGCGCCGTGGTGCCGCCGACCAGGGCGTCCGCGCCGTCGACCGCGTGCACGGCGTCACGCAGCGCGTCGACGGTGTCCTTGGCGGCCTGACTGTCCGGGGTGTCCTTCAACACCACTGAGAGCCGGGTGAGTTCACCGCCGGGGGAGCGGTCGCCGCTCTCGACCCGGGCGACCCCGTCGACCCCGGACGCGGCCGAACGCACCTGTGCCGTCTGCCCGGTGTTCGTGACGATCTTCGCGGGGTCGGACGCGCCCGACGGGTAGTGGGCGGAGATCTTCTCCTGGGCGATCACCGACTCGGGCTTGTCCTGGAACATCTCGGACTGCGTCAGGCCCATGTTGATGCCGACGGCACTCAGCGCCAGGACGCCGGTGACGGCGACGGACATCATCCAGGACCAGCGGGGACGCCGGGCGACGAAGGCGCCGATGCGCGACCAGACCGTACGTTCCTTGCGCGCCGGGGTGCCGTGCCGCGGCACGAACGGCCAGAACACCCAGCGGCCCGTCACGACGAGCAGTGCGGGAAGCACGGTGATCATTGCGAGGAGCGCGCAGACCACCCCCACGGCGCCCACGAGGCCCAGGGAGCGCGAGGAGTTGATGTCGGCGAAGGCCAGGCAGGCCAGGCCCGCGGCGATGGTCCCGGCCGACGCGAGGATCGCCGGGCCCGAGCGGCGAAGGGCGGTCCCCATCGCCTCGTGCCGGTCCTCCTGGCGGTGCAGTTCCTCGCGGTAGCGGGCGATGAGCAGCAGGGCGTAGTCGGTGCCGACGCCGAAGACGAGCACCATCAGGACGCCCGAACTCTGCGGGTCCACGGGCAGGTCGGCGTACTTGGCGAGGGCATAGGTGCCGACCTGCGTCAGGACGGCGGCGAAGCCGACCGAGAGCAGCGGGAAGAGCCACAGGATCGGGCTGCGGTACGTGATCAGGAGCAGTACGGCGACGACGCTGCCGGTGGCGATCATCAGCGTCGAGTCGAGGGTGTCGAAGACGGCGACCTGGTCGGTCAGGGAGGCCGCGGGACCGCCGACCTCGACGTCCAGGCCCGGTGGCGCGTTGGCCCCGGCGATCTCGCGCAGTTCGTCGACCTTGTCGGTCACGTCGTCGTCGCTGGACAGCGGGACAGTGACCAGCTGGGCCTTGCCGTCGTCCGACGGCACCGGCCGTGAGACCTGCTCGCCCTCGGCGGCGAACTCCGCGAAGGAGGCCCGGTCGGCGGCGGCTACCCGCTCGCTTACGCCCGTACCGGTGTAGACGACGACGGCCGGCATGACGGTGTCGGCACGGAACTTCTCCAGCTCCGTGTTGACCTGCGCGGATTCGGCGCCGCGCGGCAGGAAGGCGTTGGCGCCGGTGTCCTCGACGTCGCCGAGCTTCCCGGCCAGCGGGCCGAGGGCCATCACGAGGATCAGCCAGGCCGCGAGGACCAGCCATTTGGAGCGCCGACCCGATGGGGCGGTGGCGATGCGCCGGAGCAGCGGACGCATGAGTAGTCTCCTTTTGTGTGTGGAGCGCGCCGCCGGTCGGTGACCGGCGCAGGGCGCACGGGGCCCGCACCACGGCGCTGTAGGTGTGATGACCTGCCGTGGCGTACGGGTGGGTGTGTGAGTCCGGGCCGCTCGGGCCCGGGGCGTGTGCCGCACTGGTACGGCCGGGAGTTGCCGCTCCCGGTCGTACCCGCAGCCGGCTCTACTCGATCTCGCGCATCATCTTCTCCATCGAGCTGACCGAGTAGCGGGTCTGCGCCAGCTCCTCACGGGTCTGCTTCAGCTCCTCGATGGAGCGCCGGTGCAGCTCGACGTTGTCCTCAAGCAGCTGTGCGTACTTCGCGGCCAGGCCCTTGTACTGCTCCTCGCGGGCGGCGAGCATCCGGGCCCGCCAGGTGGCGGCGACCTGCCAGACGATCACTATCAGCAGAAGGAAGAAGCCGGCCGCGCCGACGGCGCCGACCCATAGGCCGACGTCGTCGCCTCCGTCCGCGAGCGTCACCAGTTGTCCGTTCACTTCGCTTCCTCTTTCGTGGTGTCTTTCGAGCGGGGCTCCGAGAGCGTCCGGACCGCCCTGGCGAACAGTTGTGGCGTCAACTCGTAGAGAAATGGCGCCACTTCGAAGTACTTCATGGACTTTCCGTCCTCGGCGACCTCGAGCGACCCGACGACGAGGCCCGCGGCCTCGAGCAGTTTCAGGTGCATGTGGAGCAGCGGACGGCCCATGCCGATTTCGCGGGCGAGGGCGCTGACGTAATTGCGGTGCTCGGTGAGCGCCGCGACGATCCGCATGCGGTGCGGATTGCCCAGCGCGCTGAGTGCCTTCAGGAGCTCGTCGCCCGTCGGTTCCGGGGTCGGGGCCTCGGCCATCGTGGCCTCTCTTTCGTGCCTGTCAGGAAAATCTGACATGATGCGCCCCTACCTGTCAACGATTCCTGACACATCTCAGGGTCGGGTAAGGGGCACCCCCTCGGGGGCTACTCCCGCTGTCGTACGCGCGCTCCACGAGCGGCTCCTATCGTGAGTCCCGTGACCCCCGCCTCCCGCCCCCGCAGGCCGCGCCCCGAATGGCCCCTGTCGCCGCAGCTCACAGACGTGGCCGTGGCCGCTGCCGTGGCGCTCCTCACGGGTCTGGACGCGGCGGTCAACGACCCGGGGCACCAGCAGGCCGACTGGCTGACGTGGCTCCTCTACGCCGTGTCCGTCGCGGCTCTTCTGGTGCGCAGCCGGTGGCCGGTCGCCGTCACCGTCGTCACCGGGGCGGGGTGTGCGGGCTGGGCGCTCCACGGGCACATCGGGGAGCTGCTCAATCTGCCGGTGATGGTCGCGCTGTACGCCCTCGCCGTGCAGGGCGGCCGGCGCCGCACGCTGCGTACCGCCGTGATCGCGGGGCTCGTCTCGGGGGTGGTGTCGGTCATCGCGGGCAAGGACGTGGCGCAGCCACAGGGGGCCCCGCTCCTGGAGATGCTCTGGCCCCTCGTGCCGCTGCTGCTCGGTGAAGTGGTGCGCGGGCGGCGGGAGTTGCTCGAGGAGTACGCCGACCGGGCCGAGCGCGCCGAGGCCGACCGGGAGCGGGAGGCACGGCGCAAGGTCGACCAGGAGAGGGTGCGGATCGCGCGCGAACTGCACGACGTGATCGCCCACACGGTATCGGCGATGACCGTACAGGCGGGCCTCGCCCTGGACGCGCTCGACAGCAGGCCGGAGGTCGCACGGGCGGCGATGCGGCAGGTGCGGACGTCGGGCAAGGAAGCCGTGCGCGAGCTGCGGACCACGGTGGGCGTCCTGCGCCAGGGGCAGCGGGCGGCCTCCGCCGAACCGGCGCCCCGCCTCGCCCAGCTGGACGACCTGGTGGAGGGGGTGCGCGGCACCGGCCTGCGGGTTTCCCTGCACACCTCCCTGCCCGCCGACACCGGTGGCCGGGAGCTGCCGCAGCTGGTGGAGTTGGCCGCGTACCGCATCGTCCAGGAGGCACTGACCAACGTGATCAAACATGCGGGAGCCCGGCACGCGGCGGTGTCGGTCGCCGCGACGGAGGGCACCGTCACGGTGGAGATCACCGACGACGGACCCACGCCGGACGCGGTGGCGGGCGAGGGATACGGCCTCATCGGCATGCGCGAACGCGCCGCTGCGGTGGGCGGCGGCCTTGAGGCGGGGCCGATGGCGGGCGGGGGATGGCGGGTGCGTGCGGTGATTCCCGTGGAGGAGGGGGCGCTGTGAGCGGCGGGAGCGAGGGGGTGCCGGCCGCTGGGCAGGCCGTGGCGGTGGACGGCGGGTTCGGAGCGGAGGCGCGGCGGTGGGGTGTGGTGTCCCTGTGGGGGAGCGGGCGGGGAAGCGCCCTGTCGGCGCACGAGCGGGCTGCCGCCGTGGGCGGCATTCTCGGTACGGGCCGGTGTCGGGCGGGGGACGGCGGGTGCGTGCGGTGATGTCCGGCGGGGAGGCGGGAAGATGAGCGGGCGGATCCGGGTGGTGCTCGCCGATGACCAGACCGTCGTGCGCGCCGGGTTTCGCGCTCTGCTCGATCTCACCGACGACCTGGTCGTCGTGGGTGAGGCCGCGGACGGTCTCGCGGCCGTGGAACTGGCCCGCACCACCCGTCCCGACGTCGTCCTGATGGACATCCGCATGCCGCGGGCCGACGGCCTCGAAGCCACCCGGCGCATCGTCGCCGACCGCACCCTGGATGCCGTACGCGTCCTTGTCCTGACGACCTTCGAAGCCGATGAGTACGTGTTCGAGGCCCTGCGCTCGGGCGCCGCGGGCTTCCTGCTCAAGGACATCGAACCGGACGACCTGCGCACCGCGATCCGCACCGTCGCCGCCGGGCAGAGCCTCCTGGCACCCGGCGTCACCCGCCGGGTGATCGAGGAGTTCGCCCGGCTCAAGGCACCCGAGGCCGAAGCGCTGCGGCTCCTCGATCCGCTGACCGACCGGGAGCGCGAAGTGCTCGCGCTGGTGGGCCGCGGCCTGGCGAACGACGAGATCGGCGCACGGCTGCACATGTCGCCGCTGACCGCGAAGACGCACGTCAGCAGGGCGATGACGAAACTCGGGGCGCGGGACAGGGCGCAGTTGGTGGTGCTCGCGTACGAGACGGGCCTGGTGCGCGCGGGCGAAAGCTGACCCGGACGATGGGCGGCCGGCTACTCCCGGGGGAGTAGCGGCCGACTCCCCTCGGCAGATGGCCGGGGCGTCCGCTCTCCGTAGCGTCGACGGCATGATCGAAGCACGCGAACTCACCAAGCGATACGGCGGCAAGGCGGCCGTCGACCGGCTGACCTTCACCGTCCGCCCCGGCCGCGTCACCGGCTTCCTCGGTCCGAACGGCGCCGGAAAGTCGACCACCATGCGCATGATCCTCGGTCTCGACGCGCCCAGCGGCGGCACCGTCACGGTCAACGGGCGGCGCTACGACCGCCTCGCCGCACCCCTGCGCGAGGTCGGCTCCCTCCTGGACGCCAGGTCCGTGCACGGCGGACGCACCGCGCGCCGGCACCTGCTCGGCCTGGCCCGCAGCAACAACATCGGCGGAAGCCGGGTCGACGAGGTCCTCGAAGCGGTGGGCCTCACGGACGTCGCCGGGCAGCGGGCGAAGGGGCTCTCCCTCGGCATGGGCCAGCGCCTGGGCATCGCCGCCGCGCTGCTCGGCGATCCCGGCGTCCTCATCCTCGACGAGCCGGTCAACGGCCTTGACACCGAAGGCATCCGCTGGATCCGCGACCTGCTCACGTCCCTCGCCGCGGACGGCAGGACGGTGTTCCTCTCCAGCCACCTCATGAGCGAGATGGAACTGACCGCCGATCACCTGATCGTGATCGGCCGCGGCAGGCTCCTCGCGGACACGAGCATGAGGGACTTCATCGAGACCAACTCCCGGGGCGACACTCTCCTGCGCACGCCCGACGCGGAGGCGCAGCGCATGCGGGTCCTGCTCGAGGCGGCGGGAGCGTCCGTGCGCCTGGACGCGCGCGGCGGCTGGCGGGTCGGCGGCCTGGCGCCCGCGGAGATCGGCGAACTGGCCCGCGTCCACGGCCTGGCGGTCCACGAACTCACCCCGGTCTTCTCCTCCCTGGAGGAGGTCTACACCGACATGACGCGGGCCTCGGTGGAGTACCGGGGCACGGCGACGACGACGCACGAAGCCGAGCAAGAGGCAGAGGAGCCGGTCCGGTGACCACGACGACGACCACAGCGACGACAACCCCGCCCGCACCCGGCTTCCGCGCCGCCCTCGCCTTCGAGTGGACCAAGTTCGCGGGCCTGCGCTCCACCCGCTGGACCCTCCTGACGACCGGCCTGCTGACCGTCGTCGGCGCGGTGTTCGTCGGCCTGAGCGGCAGCCTGCAGCCCGATGACACGGTGCTCGGCGGCAGCCTCACCCTCAGCGTCGTCTCGCTGATGGTCGCGGGCGCCGTGGGCGCGCTCACCGTGTGCGGCGAGTACGCGAGCGGCACCATAGCCGCCACCCTCACCGCCGTACCGCGCCGCGGCCGGGTACTCGCCGCGAAGGCGGCCCTCCTGGCCTGCCTCCTGTACGCCACCGGGCTCGTCTCCTGCACGGCGGCGTATCTCCTCGGCGGCGCGGTCCTGGAGGACGGCAAGTACGCCCCGGGGGAGCCGCTGCCCGCGCTGTTCGGCATCGCCGGGCTCTTCGCGCTCGTCGGGCTGCTCGGCCTGGCGGTCGGCACCCTCCTGAAGCACTCGGCGGGAGCCGTCGTCACGGTGGTAGGCGTCCTGCTGCTGCCGTCCCTCTTCGGCCCGCTGCTCGGCGACCTGCGGCGCTGGGTCGCGGGAGCCACGCCGACGGCCGCCCTGGAGAAACTGACCCAGACCTCGGACGCGAGCCCCGACACGGTCGGCACCCTCGGCCCCTGGCCCTCCTTCGCCCTGGTCGCCGCGTACACCCTGCTGCTCCTGGGCGCAGCCGCATGGCGCCTGCGCCGACGCGACGCGTGACATCGCTGCCCCGGACTCCACGGAGGAACAACATGCGATCCCTACGACTGCTTCTCGCCCGCGCGACAGTGCTCCCCACGATGCTCACGGCAGCGCTCCTCGTTCCCCACGAGGCAGCGGCAGCCGCGGAGGGCGCCGCGAGCAGCGGACCCGCGGTGGTGCGCGAGGAGCGGATCGCCTCCCGCCTCGTCGAGCTCACGCTGCGCTCACCGGCGCTGGGACGCGAGGCCAAGGTGCGCCTGCTCACCCCCGACGGCTGGGAGAGGCGGTCCCCCGGAGACCGCTGGCCTGTGCTCTATCTGCTCGTCGGCGGACATGGAGACCCCGAGGCCTGGACGCAGGACTACGCGGTCGACGAGCTGGCCCAGCTGCGCGACGTGCTCGTGGTGATGCCCGAGATGCCGGTGTTCGGCTTCTACAGCGACTGGTGGAACCAGGGCGCGGGCGGCCCGCCCCGGGTGGAGTCCTTCCACCTGGACGAGGTGCGGCCGCTGCTGGAGCGTCACTACGGCGCGGGGACCCGCCGCGCGGCCGCGGGGGAGTCGCAGGGCGGCTTCGGCGCCCTCTCCTACGCCGCACGCCATCGGGGCCTGTTCCGGGCGGTGGCCAGTTACAGCGGCTACGTCCACCCGCTCCAGCACCCCCATACGGTCAAGGCCGGGATGGACTACATGGGCATGGACTGGCGGGCGCTCTGGGGCGATCCCGTCGCGCAGCGCGCCATGTGGCGGGCACACGATCCCTACTACCTCGCCGAGCGGCTCCGGGGCGTTCCCGTACACCTGTCGAGCGGTGACGGCACCGCCGGAGCCCTCGACCCTCCGGACGTCGAACCCGACCCGCATGTGCCGGGTCTGGAGGACCCTGCGGACCCCTTCCCCGAGGACGTGATCTCCCCGACCGAAGCGATCATGGGGGAGGAATCCCGCACGCTGGCCGCCCGCCTGGCGGCGACGGGAGTACCGGTGACCACGCACTTCTACGCGGGGACCCACTCCCCGCCGTACTGGAGCAGGGAGCTGCGCCGCTCCCTGCCGGGTCTCCTGAGGGCCCTCGAGTCCCCGTCCTCGTAGCGACCGGGGCCGGTATTTTGCGATTCTTTTACAGTGGGTGTAGAAGTTAGCCATACTTCTCCACCCACTGTCGTCGCGCGGCAGCGGCGTCGTTCCGTCCGGCGTGGCGGTGCGCCCCGGCCGCGTCGAGAATGTGACGGGCACGCCCCTTCATCGGAACGGAGCCACTGTTGCTGTCCGCCGTACTCGGTCTGCTCGCCGTTCTCGTCCTGACCGCGGGCACCGGATACTTCGTCGCCCAGGAGTTCGCCTACGTGGCCGCGGACCGGCTTGCGCTCGCCCGCGAGGCGGAAGCGGGCGACCGGCGGGCGGCGCGTGCCGTGCAGGTGCTCGGACGGCTCTCGTTCATGCTGTCCGGCGCCCAGCTGGGCATCACCGTCACCGGTCTGGTCGTCGGCTTCCTGGCCGAGCCGTCCGTCTCCGGGCTCCTCAAGCCCGCCTTGGACGGCACCGGCCTCTCGGACGGTGTCGTCTCCGCCCTCTCCGTGGTCCTCGGCTTCGTCGTCGCCACCGTGCTCCAGATGGTCCTGGGCGAGCTCGCCCCCAAGAACCTCGCGCTCGCCGTGCCCGAACGGCTCGCGAAGTCCCTGGCCGCCTCCACCCTGATGTACCTGAAGATCGTCGGCCCCGTCGTCCGGGTCTTCGACGGCGCCGCGGACCGGCTCCTTCGCAGAATCGGCATCGAGCCCGTCGAGGAGCTGCACCACGGCGCGACACTCGAAGAGCTCAGCCACCTCATCGGCGAGTCCCACGAGCACGGCCAGCTGCCGCGTGAGAGCGCCGAACTCCTCGACCACGCCCTGGAGTTCTCCGAGCGCACGCTGGGCGAGGTCCTCGTGCCGCGGGCGGACGTCATTTTCGTGCGCAAGGACGCCACCGCGGACGAGGCGGTGCGCCTCATCGCCGGGCACGGGCACTCGAACTACCCCGTCATGGGCGACCACCCCGACGACGTCGCGGGCGTCCTCGGGGTGCGCGAGCTGATGCGGCTGTCCGCCGACCGCTTCGCCGGCACCACGGCGGGCGAACAGGCCCGCCGCCCCCTGCTCCTGCCCGACACCCTGCCGCTGCCGGGCGCGGTGGCGCAGATGCGCGAACGGGACGACGAGTTCGCCGTCGTCCTGGACGAACACGGGGGCGTGGCGGGCATCGTGACGTACGAGGACATCGCCGAGGAGCTTGTGGGGGACATCGCCGACGAGTCCGACACCGTCGTCGAACTCGCGGTCGCGGACGGCGGCGGCTGGTTCGTCGACGCGGGCCGCCGCCTGGACGAGGTGGCCGCCGCGACCGGCATCGACCTGCCCGAGGAGGACGACTACGACACCGTGGCCGGGCTCATCGTGGACCGGCTCGGCCGCTTCCCGGCCATCGGCGACCGCCTGACCGTGCAGTTGTCCGACGGCAGCCGCGTCGCCGTCGCCGTACTCGGCCTCGACCGGCACGTGCCCGAGCGCGTACGGATCGAGCGCCTGCCCGGCGCGGACGTGCCGACCGCCGAGGAGACCACCGCATGAGCTTCCCGATGGCCCTCTTCGTCACCGTCCTGCTGCTGATCGCCAGCGGCTTCTTCGTCGCCGCGGAGTTCGCGCTCGTCGCCGCCAAACGCCACCGCGTGGAGCGCGCGGTCGCCGCCGGGCAGCGCGGCGCCAAGTCCGCGCTCGCGGGCATGCGGGAACTGTCCCTGATGCTCGCCGGGGCCCAACTCGGCATCACCGTCTGCACCCTGGGTCTCGGCTCGGTCTCCAAGCCCGCCATCTCCCACGAACTCGACCCGCTCCTGGCCAAGCTGGGCCTGCCCGCCGGGCTCAGCTACGGCATCGCCTTCGCGCTCGCCATGATCGTCGTGGTGTTCCTGCACATGGTCGTCGGCGAGATGGCTCCCAAGTCCTGGGCCATCGCCCACCCCGAGCGTTCGGCGATGCTCCTCACCCCGCCCTTCCGCGCCGTCGTCAAGGTCGTACGGCCGTTGCTCAGCGTCCTCAACAAGGTCAGCAACGCCCTCGTCCGCCTCTGCAAGGTCACCCCGCGCGACGAGCTCACCTCCGTGCACAACCGCGAGCAACTCGCGCACTTGGTCCAGGAGTCGTGGCGGCTCGGCCTGATCAGCGAGGCCGACTCCGGACTCATCACCACCTCGCTCACGGCTCCGCTGACCGCGGTCGGCGACCTCCAGACCGCGGCCGCGCAGATCACGTCCGTACCGGCCGACGCGAGCATCGGCGAGGTGCTCGAAGTCGCCGCGGCGAGCGACCGCACCCGGCTGCTCGTCAGGGACGGCGGCACCGTCCTCGGCTCGGTGCACGCCCGTGACGCCCTGGTCGCCCGCGCCCGCAGCCGCACCCTGACGGCCCGCGAACTGGCCCGCCCCGTCGCGGAGTTGGCCGCCGACGACACGTTGGCCCACGCCGTGGAGGAACTGCGCCGCCGCCGTGCCTCGCTCGCCGTGCTCTGCGACGAATCGGGCCGCCTCACCGGCCTGGTCAGCCTGGACGACCTGCTCGCCCGCCTGATGGAACCGAGGCAGCCCGCCTGATGGCCGCCGGAGCACCCCGCGGGGCACGAAGAAGCACTCGTAACGGGTATGTACGGGTGTTGCGTCCTGTGGCTACTGTGCTCGCAATGTCCCGTGCCGACGCAGTCACGCACCGTCAGCCGGCACGCGTGAGCGCGGCGCCGTGAAGTTCCGAAGACCGCCTCCTCCCTGCCCGCAGGCGGTCACCTACCGGTGGGCTCCGGCGGCGGTGGCGGCGGGCTGCCAGGTCATCACGCTCCTGGACGGCAGGGGCCGCGACATCGGGCACGTCGAGTACCAGGTGTGCCATGTGTGCGGCGCCGCCCACCTCAACACGATCGCGATCGCCGGGCCCTGGCAGGGCATGGGCCTGGGACGCGAGGCACTGCACCGCGCCGCGGGCCCGTGGTCGGCGTACGAGTGGTCCACGTCCCGGCAGTCCTCCGAGGGCCGGAAGTTCTTCGCCGCGATGGCGGAGGAGACCGGCGTGGACTTCGTGCCGGGAGCGGAGGGGTGCCCGCACATCACCGCCCAGCCGCCGGGTTCCAGATCCGGCGGGGCCTTGCGCTGAGCCGCCTGCCGCCGGGCGTCTGCCGTCGGGCGATCCGTACGGTCTGCTCGGCCCCGTCCGTCGCCGGGCGATGCCCACGCGATAGCGTCACCGCCGTGACGATCAACGCGCGTGGGAACAGGGCCGACTCCGCCGCACGGGCGGAGGTGTTCCGGGGGCAAGGGCGAACGGCGCGGCGCGTGTCCGACGCCGTCGCCCTCCTCGCACCGCCGCTTCTCTTCGTGGTGCCGGTCCTGCTGATCCGGGCAGAGTTGATCGATGACGGGTACCTCTTCCTCAACCTGGCCGCGCCGTTCATCAGCGTCCTGGTGGCGTCGTACGCCCCGATGGGCTGGCGCGCCCGCCTGCACGACGGCGATCTGCTGAGCGCCCGCACCCTGACCGGGCGGCGGACCGTCGACCTCGCGGCGCTCACCAAGGTCGGCCGCATGGAGGTCCCCGGCCAGGCCCGGACCGACGACAGGCTGATCCTCACCGACGCGCACGGCGTGCGGATCATCCTCGACAAGCTCGCGGGCGGCGCCGGCACGGTCGACTCGCCGGTGCGCAGGGCTCTGCTGCGCAGGCCGCCGGGTGCGGGCGTGATCGTGTCGGACCGGGCCGCCGAGCGCCTCGACCTGCGGACGGAAGTGCGTCGTCCGCAAGGCCGCCTCAAGGCGGGGCGCACCATCCGCGAGGGGCTCATCGCATGGGTTCCGCTGCTGGCCGTCTTCGTGGTCGTGCTGGTGAGCTTCGGCCTGCTGGCGGCAGGCCTCACGCTCGCCGACGTCCTCTGAGCCCCCGGGGGGCCGGGGCCGCCAGGAATGCCCGGCCGCTGACGGGGGCACTCGGAGACCTGGTGCGTACCGCGCGCCCGAGCTTTCCGGGGAGGACACGACGATGACGCTGTCTTGGGTGCACGCACGAGGCCGGAGCAGGAAGGCCGCGGCCCGCCGCTCGGCGGAGAACGAGTCGCTGACGGCGGCAGGCCGCGCGGGCTTCGTCGCCCGGGGTGTCGTCTACGTCCTCATCGGCGCGCTCGCCCTGCAGATCGCCTTCGGCGGCAGCGGTGAACAGGCCGACCGGCAGGGCGCGTTGGCGCAGGTCGCCGAGCAGCCCTTCGGCGGGGTGATGCTGTGGGCGCTGGTCGTCGGGTTCGGCTGCATGGCGTTGTGGCGCGGCTCCCGCGCCCTGGGCAGGCGGGGCCCGCGCCGCAAGAGCGCGTCGCGGGCCCTCGACGGAGGCAGGGCGGTTTTCTACGCCTTCGTCTGCTGGGCGACCGCCACGTACGCCGCCGGGGAGAGCCGGGGCTCCAGCGGCGACGAGCAGTCACAGGGCTGGACGGCGACCACGCTCGAACTCCCTTACGGCCGCCAGCTGGTGGGCGCCGCGGGCTGTGTGCTGATCGGCGTCGGTGTGGTGCTCGCCGTGCGGGCGATGATGCGCCGCTTCCTGCGCCAGCTCGACATGCGCTCCCTCAGGGGCCGCGCGCGGCAGGTCGTCACCGTCCTCGGCGTGACCGGCGGTGTCGCGCGCGGCGCGGTGTTCGCCGCGGCGGGCGTCTTCATCCTGACGGCCGCCCGGCAGGCCGACCCGGACGAGGCCAAGGGCGTGGACGCGACGCTGCGCAGCTTCTCGCACACCCCCGCGGGCCCCTGGCTCCTTGCCGCCGTCGCGGCCGGTCTCGTCCTCTTCGGGGTCTTCTCCTTCGCCTCCGCGCGCTGGCGCAGGCTGTGAGCACGAACGGGGCGTGCGCACCGTAAGGGCTAGAGCGGCGCCGACTCGTCGGCCTTGAAGGGGCCTCCGTGGCCGGGCACGATCACGTCCGCGGCGGCGAGCACCCGCAGGCGTGACGTCCGCAGCATCGTGTGGTCCGGGGCCACCGGGTCGTCCACGGGGCCGTTCGGCCGCCACCACAGGTCGCCCACGAACGCGATGGTGCCCCCGGCCGTCCCCGCGAGCAGGGTGATGTCCTCGCGGCTGTGCCCCGGAGTGCGTATCAGCCGCAGGGACGGGGCGAGTTCGTACCCCTCGGCGTCCCGGTCGGTCCACTGGTCGTTCTCGTAGATCGCCTTGTGGTCGTGGACCCGGGCGCTGCCGAAAAGGCCCACGTTCATCGTGTTGTCCGGGTGATGGTGGCTGAGCACCACATCGGTGATGTCGTCCGGTCCCAGGCCCAACTCCGCGAGCGGGCCCAGGATCCGGTCCCGGCTCGCCACCATGCCCGGGTCGACGATCACGTGCCGGTCCGCGTCGCGGACGTAGGAGACGGTGGCGGCGACTCCGGGGCCCGTGGAACCCGTGTAGCCGGTGGTCAGGATCGTGTACGCGGCGCTGCGGCCGAGCGGGGCGTCTGTCGCTGCGTTCGTCGCCGCGTCCGTCGCCGCGGTGGTCGGTGTGTGCGTCAGTGTGTCCGTCGCCGTGTTCGTTGCTGTCTTCGTCATGCCGATGAGTTTTCCGGGCGGGCCGTCCCGCAACGAGTGGCCCTTCTGCCACTGATCGCAGGAAACGTGCCAGACGTGTCACACTCCCGTATGCCGCCTTTCGTGACCATCGCCGCCTACGCCCCGACGGGCGTCGGCATCCTCGGCGCCGGCATCGTCTCCGAGGTGTTCGACGAGCGGGGCGCGGGCCTGCCCCGCTTCGACTTCGCCCTGTGCACCGACCGGCCGGGGCAGGTCCGCACCGACACCGGGGTGCCGATCACCGTGGAGCACGGCCTGGAGCGGCTCGCCACCGCCGATCTCGCGATCGCCCTGCCCTGGGCCGGCTTCCGTACGCCGCCCGCGCCCGCGGTGCTCGACGCGCTGACCGCCGTCCACGAGAGGGGCGGCCTTGTCGCGGGGCACTGTGTCGGCGCGTTCGCCCTGGCCGCGGCGGGGCTGCTCGACGGGCGGCGCGCCACCACTCACTGGCGCTTCGCCGAACTCCTTGCCCGGCGCCATCCGGACATCACCGTCGAGGCCGGGGCCCTGTACATCGACGAGGGGCAGGTGGTGACCGGCGCGGGTGCGGCCGCGGGCTTCGACCTCAGTCTGCATCTGCTGCGGCGCGAGTACGGCGCGGCGACGGCCAACACCATCGCCCGCGACCTGGTCCTGCCCTCCCACCGAGACGGCGGGCAGGCCCAGTACCTCGCCGCTCCCGCGCCCGGGGACTGCCAGGACGAGCGGCTCGCCGACGTGCTCGCCTGGGCCCGCGAAAACCTTCACGAGCCGCTGCCGGTCGCGGAGTTGGCCCGCCGCGCCCTGATGAGCCGGCGTTCCTTCGCCCGCCGTTTCACCGCCGCGACCGGCACCACCCCGCACGCCTGGCTGGTCAACCTGAGACTGAGCAGCGCCGAGGAACTCCTGGAGACCACCGAACTGCCGGTGGAGGAGATCGCCCGCCGGGTCGGGTACGGCAGCGCGGCCGTCCTGCGCGAGCAGTTCGTACGCCGCCGCGGCGTGCCGCCTCGGTCCTACCGCCGTGCGTTCACCAGGGCTCCGTAAGCAGAGGGCGGCCTCGGAGGGAACTCAGGCGAACGACGGCATCTCGCCTTCCGTGGTCGACAGGTCGACGATGCTGAAGGCGGCGTCCTGCTGGTCGGCGACCGTGGCGAAGCGGCCGAAGGGGCTGTCCATCGGGCCGGAGAGCAGCCGCCCGCCCAGCTTGGTGACGGTGACGATCGCGGCGTCGCAGTTGTCCACCGCGAAGTGCACGTTGAGGAACGGCGGCATGTCGGCCGGGAAGTCCGCGGTCATCTCCAGGCGCCCGAGTACCGGCCTGCCGCCGACCTGGAAGACGCCGTAGTCCACGTCGTCGACGTCCATGGTCCGCACGTCGAAGGGGAACACGGCCGGCAGGAACGCGTCCGCCGCCGCAGGGTCCCGCGTGGTCAGCTCCGCCCAGCAGTACGCGCCGGGCTCACCGACCTTCTCGAAGCCCTCGTGGGCACCGGCCTGCCAGACGCTGAAGTACGCGCCGCCGGGCTCCTGCGCCGTCGCCATGGTGCCGAACTCGCCTACCCGCATCGGCTCCACGGCGAGGGTCCCGCCGTTGTCACGGATCTTCGCGGCGGTCGCGGCGGCATCGGGCGACGCGAAGTAGAGGTTCCAGGCGGCGGGTCCTTCCACGCCCTGCATCTGCGGGACGACCGCGGCCACGGCCCTGCCGCCGGAGCGTGCCTGCGTGTAGCCGCCGAACTCCTCCGAGCCGGAGTCGAACGTCCAGCCGAGCAGCTCGCCGTAGAAGCTCTTCGCGGCCTCCACGTCGGGGAACATCGCGTCCGCCCAGCAGGGCGTGCCTTCCGGGTACGCGGACATCGCGAGGGCCTCCTCATGAGGGAATCCTGTCGATTTCACGCTATTCGAACGCAGGCCCCCGCGCCCGTCGGCCGCCGCCCCGGCGGCCCGTGCCCACCGCGCGCAGGATGCTCACCGCGCGCCGAAGTTCTGCGTCCACCAGGGGCCGCCGCTGCCCTGCCGGTAGCCGATGCCGATCTCCTTGAAGGAGCAGTTGAGGATGTTGGCCTTGTGGCCGGAACTGTTCATCCAGGAGTCCATCACGGCCGCCGGGGTGCGCTGGCCCGCGGCGATGTTCTCCCCGTAGGTGGTCCAGCGGTAGCCGGCCGCCGTGACCCGGTCGCCGGGGTCCTTGCCGTCGGGGTTGGTGTGGTCGAAGAAGTCGCGCTCCGCCATGTCGTCGGAGTGGCCCTGCGCCGCGTCGCCCAGCTTGCTGTTGAGGGTCACCGCGCCGCAGCCGCTCTTGGCGCGCTCGGCGTTCACCAGCCGGGTGACCTCCTGGCTGTACGAGTTGCCCGCCGGAGCCTGCGGGGCCTGGGGAGGGCTGCTGGTGCGGGTGGGCTTCGGGGTCGTCTTCGGCTTCGGCGCCTTTGTCCTGCTCTTCGACGGCGTGGGCTTGGGGGAGGCCTTCTTGGTCTTGCTGGGTGAGGCGGAGGGCGACTTGCTCGGCTTGGGGGCCGTGGTCGTGGGCGCGACCGAAGAGGGCGGCTGCGAGGCGGTGAGCGGCTCCGCCTCGGTCTTCTCGCCGTCCGCGGGGCGCGTGGCCGAGTAGATGACCCCGGTCGCGACGACGAGCACGGCGATTCCCGCGGCGACCGTACGGCCCTTGCGCGGCGTCCGGTGGCGCTGCGCGGCATGTCTCGCCGGGGCGCTCCGGGCGCCGGATATCTCATACGTGTTCCCGGCCGTGGTGTGCGCGTCGGGCGATATCTGCGGTGAGCCGGCCAGCTGCTGCGCGTCGGCCGTGCTCATCACGCTCATCGCGCGTATCGCGCCGGGAGCGGCGAGGGCGGCGGTCGGCGGCACCAGGGCCACGCCCACGAGGAGGCGCTCGGCGAGCACCAGGCCCGCGCCGTGGCCCGAGCACATCGCGCAGTCACGGACGTGCCGGGCCAGGCGCTTGCGCCAGAGGGAGGAGGGAACGCCGTCCCAGGTGGCCGCCACGTCGCTCAGGTACGGGCAGCGGGGCTCGGCGGCCAGCGCGCGGACCACGATCCGGGCCGTCTCCAGCTGGGTCTTCATCCGCTGAACCCGCACCGTGGCGTGCTGCGTCGGCAGCTCCATGGCCGATGCGACCTCCGCACGGGTGAGCTCGCCTGAGACCTCGAGCCACCACAGCGAGAGCAGCGCGCGGTCGTCGGTGTCCAGCCAGCGGGTGGCCTCCGCCACCTCCCGGCGCTGTCCCACCAGGCCGAGCCGGATGATGGTCAGGTCGACGAAGTCCGCGCCGGGGTCCACGACGTCGTGCGCCTCGTGCAGCGGGCTCGGGTTCTTCTGCCCGGACGAGCGCTGCTGCCAGTGCCTGCGGATCTCGTTCATGGCGATGGCCACGAGCCAGGACCTGAAGCTCGCCGGGTCGCGGAGCGAGGACAGGCCCGCGAGCGCCCGCAGCATGGTCTCCTGCACCACGTCGTCGACGTCGGCATGGCCGTCGAGCGCCCGGCCGACGATGTTGTAGACCAGCGGCAGGTATCCGGCCACCAGGTCGTCCTGCGCCTGCTGGTCCCCGGTCTGCGCCGCCGTCACCAGAGGATCGTGTTCACCGATCATGGACTGCCTCACTCGCTTTCTTCGTCGGCACGTTGTGGCCTTACACCTGGGAGATCGCGTGAGCGCACGGCGATAACAGAAATCCGCGAACAGAAATCTGCGGCGAGCATACGCACCCGGTCAGCGGGTGCCGCGCGTATCCTCATCTGTCCGGCTTACCGGATATACACCGCTATCGCCCTGTTCCGCTGCTCCGAGTGGTGGCCGCGAAGACCGGCGCACACCGACGGGAACGGACGAGCTCACGACCGCGACAGGCACTCCCTGACCGCCGTGACGAGCCGCGCCGAGCGCGCGTCGCCGTGACCGATCATCCGGTTCGCGGTGTAGGCGAAACCCACGCCGTACTCGTCGTCCCCGAAGGCGAACTGACCGCCCGAGCCGTCGTTGCCGAAGCTCCGCTCGCCCAGCATCGGCCGGAACCGCGGGGCGTCGAGCAGGAAACCCGAACCCCAGCGGGCGCCCAGATCGGGGAAACCTGACCAGGAGGGGCCCGCGGTGAGTTCGCGCAGCGCGTCGGTGACCGTGTCCCGCGTCAGCAGCCGTGCCGAGCCGTCGACGCCCGTCGCCACCGCCGCGTACAGCGTGGCCAGCGAGCGCGCCGACGACACCGCGCCCGCACCGGGGATCTCGGCGCGCAGCAGCGCGGGGTCGTTCCAGCCGTGCGGTTCGTCGAGGCCGGGGAAGGCGAACGCCCCGTTCATCGTCACGATCCGCATGATCAGGGACTCGGGGTCCGGATTGCCGGGCCGGCCCGCCGCTTCGACCAGCCGGGCCAGGTGGGCGACCTCCTGCTCGGGCAGGCCGATCCAGGTGCGCAGGCCGAGCCCGTCGCCGATGGCCGAGCGGAAATACGCGCCCGGGGTGAGGCCGGTGACGCGGCGGATCAGCTCGCCCAGGACGAAGCCGAAGGTGTGCCCGTGGTACTCGTGGGCGGTCCCCGGCTCCCACAGCGGCGCCTGCTCCTCGATCGCGTGCACCACCGGCGTCCACGCGGTGATCTCCTCGAAGCCGGGGGAGCGGTCGAGGGCGGGAAGCCCGGCGCGGTGCGCGAGGACCATGCGCGCGGTGATGCCCTCCTTGCCGCCGTTCGCGAACTCCGGCCAGTACCGGGCCACCGGCGCGTCGAGGTCCAGGCGTCCCTCTTGGGCGAGGAGATGGACGCAGACGCTGACGACGCCCTTGGCGCAGGAGAAGACCGGGACGACCGTGTGCTCGTCCCACGGGCGCCCGGTCCGCTCGTCCGCGACGCCGCCCCACAGATCGACGACCTTGCGCCCCGCGGCGAAAACCGCGACGGAAGCGCCGAGTTCACCGGACTCCGCGAAGTTCCGCGAGAAGGCGTCCGCGACCGCCCCGTACCGTTCGTCGGCCCATCCGCCGTACTCCACCGTGTCTTCTCCCTCTGCCCGTGCACGACTTGCGCGTGCTCGACTTGCGTCCGATCGGTTCGCGCGTGATCAACTCGTCCGTGATCGACCGGGGAACGCTATGCGGTGGGAGCAGCCCGTTCCAACGGATTTACCGGGTCGGGGCCTCAGCGGGCGAGAAGGTCGCGCAGTGCTCCGGCGATCTCGGCGGGGGCCTCCTCGGCCATGAAGTGGCCGCAGGTCACGGGCGTGTGCCGCAGATCGGATGCCCAGGCGCGCCACAGGGCGGCCGCGTCGAAGCCGAGCGCGGCGCCCCAGTCCTGCTGGAGCACGGCGACCGGCATCTTCAGCCGGTTGCCGGCCTCCCGGTCGGCCCGGTCCTGGTCGACGTCGATACCGGCCGATGCGCGGTAGTCGGCCACGATCGAGGGCACCGCGGCGCGGCAGGCGTCCAGGTAGGCCGCGCGCACGTCGGCGGGGATCGCCCGCGGGTCGTTCGTCCAGATGTCGAGGAAGTGGCCGAAGAACGCGTCGGGCGACGCGGCGATCAGCTGTTCCGGCAGGCCCGGTGGCTGGGCCATCAGATAGAGGTGGAAGCCGACGGCCGCGGTGACGCCGTGCATCACGTCCCACATGTCCAGCGTGGGCAGCACGTCGAGGCAGGCGAGGTGTGTGATCGTGCCGGGGTGGTCGAGCCCGGCACGGAACGCGACCAGGGCGCCGCGGTCGTGTCCGGCGAGGGCGAAGCGCTCGTGCCCCAGCGCATGCGCCACAGCGACGACGTCCGCGGCCATGGTGCGCTTGGAGTACGTGGTCCCGTCCGTCTCCGCGGGCTTGTCGCTCGCCCCGTAGCCGCGCAGGTCGGGGCAGATCACCGTGTGGTCGGCGGCGAGATCCGCGGCGACGTGCCGCCACATCAGATGGGTCTGCGGGAAGCCGTGCAGCAGCACGAGCGGCGGGCCCGAGCCGCCGACGGCGACGTGCAGGCTCACACCGTCCGATACGGGCACGCGCCGGTAGGTGAAATTCTCGATGGCAGGGCTCATGGTGCGCTTCCTTCGCGGTGACGGAACAAGTGCTTCCGAGCCTGCCGGGCGCCGATGAGCATCCAATGAGCGCGCTACCGTGACC
>NZ_JBNNJZ010000059.1:0-31389 GCF_050270335.1 Streptomyces sp. NPDC059900 | reverse complement strand
GCCTTGATCTGGGCGTCCGTGCGGCCCTGTGCCTTCTGGTCCTTGGTCCAGGCGGTCACGCCGTCCTTGACCGCGTCCCAGACGTTGGGGCAGTTGGTGTCGCCGCAGTAGTTGGAGCCGTACCGCGCCTCGTTGTAGTCGACCTTGACCCAGTCGGAGACCTCGCCGTCGACCGAGTAACGGCCGGAGGAGGTCTTCTCGTAGTAGGTCTTCAGGGACTCCTTCTGCTTGCCCTTGGAGTCCTTGCCCTCACCGAAGTACAGGTCCTGGAAGTGCTTCTGGTTGTAGTCCTTCTGCCAGGCCGTGCTGTTGTCCTTCGCACGGTCCGGCTTCGCTATCTTGTTGTGCGCCGGACCGGGCTTGCCGCCGTACTTCTTGACGGGCGGCTCGGGGCCGTCCGCGCCGTCGGGGTCGTACATGGTGGTGTCGTCCACCTTGTCCCCGAACTCCACCAGGATCGTGAAGATCTTGTCGGTCTTCTCCCGGCCGAGCTCGACGTACTTCTTGTCGTCGAGCTTCACGACCTGGGAGCCGCCGCGCTTTTGCACCTTGGCGTCGCCCGCGACGACCTGCTGGAGCGCCGCCTTGCGCTGCTGCGCCTGCTGCTTGCTGAAAGGCCCGTCGAGGTCGTGGTCGACCTGCGCCTTGGCCCTGCCCGGGTCCTGCCGGTCGATGGCGGGAGCCCCGGTGGACCCACTGTCCTCGGCCGATGCGGTGGCTGCCGAGAACGTGGCGGCTGCCGCGGCCATTGCCACGGCGGCCGCGGTGGCTCTGAACGTCCGTCTGCTGACTGTCACTTGATGATGTCCTCCCCCGCGTCCGCGCGAAGGCGGGCCGAGGTCCCGGTCGGAGGAGGTCCGCGCGCGATACGCGTCACAAGTGACGACATTCGACCGGAGATACGGGAGAAAAGACAGACCTTGACTTGAACAGGCCAAGTGCACTATGCAGATCTGGAGATCCGTTATTCGGACGTATGCGCCCGCCCGTCGGCATGGTCAACAGGCGCGTCTCACCGTCCACTTGCTGGACATCATGAACCAGTGCGCCCCCTTTGCTGCCGCACCGTGGGTTAGGTCACGCTTACTGCCTGTTCCCGACGGGCATGCAGCGGATTAGAGTCATTCGTCGGTGCGTCCTGGCGCGTGGCGACAATCCCAAGTCGTCGCAGCCGGGCACCCTTTGATTCGTATACACAGCTTCACATTGGGCACGACCACCCCCGCATCCGCTGTCCCGAGGACGGATTACGCCATGCCTCGTCCCATGCCGCTGCCTCGTCCCACCCCCGCTCAGATCACCTACGGCACTCTGACGGTCATCTTCTCGACGCTCGCCATGCTGCTGCTCTCCCAGACGAGTTCGGGGGTCGGTGTCGCGGTGATAGCAGTCGCCGCGCTCGGCCTCGGGTTACTCGTGGCCATGACGGTTCCCCAACCGGCGGCCCAACGCGAGTCCGAACCCGCGGCCTCACCTGCCGCACGGGTCGCCCCCGCCGCCAGGACCGCCGAAGAGCGCGTTCCGGTCCAGCGGGCCGCCGCGCCCGTCCTTGCCGAGTCCGTACGCGAGCCGGCGGGCCCGTAAGGATCACGGGCCCGCCTGGTCTGCCGCTTCGTTCTGCCGCCGCACCTCTTGCCGCCGCGGTGGCCGTGTCCGGTGTCGTCAGCCGGTGCTGACCACCACCGTCTTGGCGGCCTTGTCGTGCAGGCCCTGCTTGTAGGGCTTGTCGAAGAAGCTCCAGCCGCCGCAGATCGCCGTCCAGATGCAGGCGCAGCAGAAGGCGAACGGCAGCCAGAGGACGGCCGCGCGGACGAGCGCGGTCTGCAGGGTGGGCGTCGCCCCGTCGTTGAGGTTCGCGACCCGCAGCCCCAGCCACTTCTTGCCCAGGGTCTGGCCCGTCCTGGAGATCATGAAGCTGTCGTACGCGATGTAGAGCACGGCGGCGAGCAGGGACTGCCCGAAGCTCTTGCCGTACTGGACCTTGTCCGGGTCGACGTCGAACTCGTTCGTGCCGAAGCCCCACGAGAGCAGCCAGACCACCACACCGACGATGATCATGTCGAGGATGCGGGCGAGCACGCGCTTGCCGCTCTCCGCCAGCGGCGGCATGCCGGCCAGCGGATCCCCGGCTCCCCCGTAGGGATCCCCGCCGCCTCCGCCGTAGGGACCCCCTCCTCCGCCTCCGTAGGGACCCCCTCCTTCGCCTCCGTACGGCGGGGGCGGCGGGGGCGTGCCGTACGGGGAGCCGCCGCTGTCCGGCGGGGGCTGCTTCCTGAAGGGGTCGTTGTCGTCCGGGGGCGGCGGGTATTGCGGCGGTTCGGTACTCATGGGCCGAGTCGACCGCGGGGGCGCCGGGGGCGCATCCGCGGAGCGGCTGTCCGGGTTAAACACGTCCTCGAACGCCGGACGGACCGGGGCTTTCAGCCCGTCCGGCGTTCGAGGACGAACTCGGCGGAGCCGGTGATGGACGGCGCCCAGGGGCCAGAATCAACCGGCTACGAACGTTCCCGCGGCCTTGTCGTGCCAGCACTGGCGCCACGGGCGGTCGAACACGCACCACACGACGCCGACGACCCCGATCACCAGGACCCCCGGCACCACATAGACGAGCCACCGCTTGAGCGCCGCCCCGAACGACGGCGCGTCATGCTCCTCCATGTCCCGCACCTGAAGCCCGAGCACCCTCTTGCCCAGCGTCCGCCCCCACTTGGCCGTGGGCAGGACTTCGTAGAGGACGCCGAAGAGGAGCAGCACGGCCAGGACCATCCCCAGATAGCCAGCCGTGGTGCCGTCGAGCAGCCACACGGTGACCTTCTCGCCGGACAGCTTCGCCGCGTCGATCTTGCTGTCGATGTGATCGGCGGCCTTCGTGCCCAGCGGCAGCGCCGCCGCGCCGGTCACGGCCACCAGGACGAGCGTGTCGATGAGCCGCGCCGCGAACCGCTTGCCGAGCCCCGCGGGCCGCGCCGACGCCTGGTTCTGCGCCATGGCGAGGAACGGGTCGTTGGCCACCGGCTTCCACGGCGTGACGGGCTGCTGCTGCCCGTCCCCCTCGGCGAGCTGGTGCACCTGCTGCGCCCACGAGGGCGAGCCGCCGCCGGGCCCCGAGGTCACGGGCGAAGTCGCACCGCCCTGCTGCGGAACGGACGGCTGTACGGGGGTGGGGGCGGGCGCAGGGGCGGGCGCGGGTGCCGGCGCAGGGGCGGGCGCGGCGGCCTGCGGCGGCACGGCGGTCTGCGCAGGCGCCGGGGTCTGCGCCCCCGTGCCGGACGCAGCCGCACCGGAAGACTTCGGACGGAGCGCCCGGATCGCCATGGTGCCTTCGGTGCCGGGCGTGACCGACGTGCCCGGCGAGGCCGCCGCGGGCCGTACCGGACCCGAGGGCCTGCGGAACGTCACCGTGCCGTCCGTCGAGGGCTGCTGCTGCGGTGGCGTACTGGCGCCGCCCGAGCCACCCGGCTTGATCGCACGGATCTGCACCGTGCCGGGTCCGTTCGACTCCGGAGCGGGAGTGGAGGAAGGAGAAGAGGGGGAAGAGGGGGAAGGAGCGGCGTCCCCGGACGTCGGCGCACTCGGCACCCGCGGGTCCGCCGACCGCGAGGCACCCCGCTGCTCGGGCCCGCCCCAAGAAATTCGCTGCTCCTGTTCGCCGCCGAGCCCCGCCTGCCGGGCAGCGTCCGCTTGCCACGCGGAGGCCGGTTCGGGCCGGGTCCCGTGCTGCGCGGCACCGGCATCAACCGCCCCGCCCGCCCCGGGATCGGACGGCGCCTGCGACGGCGCCGGATCCTCGTCGAAGAAGTGCGGCCCCGTCTCCTCCGCCGCGGAGGCGGACGCAGACACCGGGGCAGCCGCAGGTCCGGACGCGGAAACGGGCCCCGGCACAGGCGCGGACCCGGACCCGGGAGGCGCGGGCAGCGATTCCCCGTCGGTCGGTGCGGGACGGCTGGTTCCGGGCACCCAGGCCGCGCCGTTCCAGTACCGGACATATCCGGGAATGGACGGATCGGGGTAGTAGCCTTCGCGGGGCCTGTCGTCGCCTGGGGCCGGAGTTGGGGCGCTCATGTCCGTCGTCCCGTATCTGCTCGGGGGTCTTTTTGAGGCTCCACATCTATCAGACCTCCGCGCCTCACAGTGCGGGTCCTGCCCCACAGACCACTATCCGGGCACAGTTCAACCACGTACCGAACTCGTACGGAGAAAGTTTCCGCAACCCGCGTAACGCTTCGCCGCCGGCGCGCTCTCTCCTTGCACGGACCCGCTCCAGGGATCCGAACGAGGAAGGAACAGCACCGACATGCACACCGTGGTGGAACGCGAGCTTGAGCTCAAACTCGTCCTCTCGCCGGAACGCGCCGTCCCCGTCCCGGCCCGCCTCAGCTACCGCACCGACGACCCCTACGCCGTCCACATCTCCTTCCACATCGGCTCCGACCACCCCGTGGACTGGACGTTCGCCCGCGAGCTCCTGGTCGAGGGGGTGTTCAGGCCCTGCGGGCACGGCGACGTCCGGGTCTGGCCCACGAAGGTCGACGGGCGCAGCGTCGTTCTGATGGCGCTGACCTCACCCGACGGTGACGCCCTTCTGGAGGCGCCGTCGCCCGCCGTGTCCGCCTGGCTCGAGCGCACGCTGCGGGTGGTCCCTCCGGGTTCCGAGGCTGAGCGGCTCGGCATCGACGACGGCCTCGCCGAGCTGCTCATGGCGTCCACGGGCCGCATCGACGAGCTCTGGCTGCGCGACCCGTGGCCCTCGGACGAGTCCAAGGACGGTGAGTGAACCGCGCCGCCACGGGGGCATGCGCGAGGTCAGAACAGCTTGCCGGGATTGAGGAGGGAGAGCGGGTCGAAGGCGGTCTTGATGGCGCGCTGCATCTCCACGCCCACCGGGCCGATCTCGCGGGCGAGCCACTCCTTCTTGAGGACGCCCACGCCGTGCTCGCCGGTGATCGTGCCGCCGAGTTCCAGGCCGAGCGCCATGATCTCGTCGAAGGACTCGCGGGCTCGGCGGCCCTCGTCTGCGTCCGCCGCGTCGAAGCAGACGGTGGGGTGGGTGTTGCCGTCGCCCGCGTGGGCGCAGACGCCGATGGTGAGGCCGTACTTCTCGGCGATGCGCTCGACGCCTTCGAGCATGTCGGCGAGCTTGGAGCGCGGCACGCACACGTCGTCGATCATCGTCGTGCCCTTGACCGCTTCGAGCGCGGTGAGCGACAACCGCCGTGCCTGGAGCAGGAGTTCGGACTCCGCCGCGTCCTCGGCCGGAACCACCTGGGTCGCGCCCGCGGCCTCGCAGAGCGCGCCGACCGCCGCGAGGTCCGCGGCGGGGTCCGAGGTGTCGAAGGCGGCGAGGAGCAGCGCTTCGGTGGTCTCCGGGAGGCCCATGTGGGCCAGGGCGTTGACGGCCCTGATGGTCGTACGGTCCATCAGTTCAAGGAGTGAGGGGACGTGCCCCCCTTCCATGATCTTGCATACGGCGTCGCAGGCCGCCTGCGCCGAGCCGAACTCCGCGGCCAGGACGAGCTGCTGCGGCGGCTGCGGCTTCAGGGCGAGGGTCGCGCGCACGACGATGCCGAGGCTGCCCTCGGAGCCGACGAAGAGGCGCGTGAGGTCATAGCCCGCGACGCCCTTGGCGGTGCGCCGTCCGGTGCTCATGAGCCGTCCGTCGGCGAGGACGACGTCGAGGCCGAGTACGTACTCCGCCGTCACGCCGTACTTCACGCAGCACAGGCCGCCCGAGGCCGTGCCGATGTTCCCGCCGATGGTGCAGGTCTCCCAACTGGAGGGGTCCGGCGGGTAGTAGAGACCGTGTTCGTTCACGGCGCGGGAGAGCGCGGCGTTGACGACGCCGGGTTCGACGACCGCGATCCGGTCGACGGGGTTGATCTCCAGGATGCGGTCCATCTTGACCAGGGAGAGCACGATGCAGCCCTCGCTGGCGTTCGCGCCGCCCGAGAGGCCCGTGCGGGCGCCCTGCGGGACCACCGGAAGCCGTAGCTCGGTCGCCGTGCGCATGACGTGCTGGACCTGCTCGACGGTGCGCGGCAGGACGACGACGGCCGGGGTGCCCGCGTCGCAGAAGCTCGCCATGTCGTTCGCGTACGAGGACGTGACGTCGGGGTCCGTGAGGACGGCGTCGGCGGGGAGGCCCTCGCTACCGACACAGAGGAGTTCGATGAGTGTGCGGCTCATGATCACAGCCTCGCACCCGGGGCCATCGGTGTGAACCCGTGTGCGACGCCGGTCCGCATGCCGGGATGTGCTCTTCGTATTGACGCACAGTGAAGGCCATGGAGATCGAGAGCCGGTCCGGGCCGAAGACCGAGAAGGACGTGACCACCGAGGACGTGACCGCGCCCTGCCTCTGGAGCGAGCCGTCACGGAGTCCGCGCCGGTCCGCTCTCCTGCGGCGCGCCCTGATCGCCGGGGTAGCCGGGTGTGTGGTGCTCGGCGGTGTGCTGGTCCTGATGCCCCCGGAGGAGAAGGCGGCGCCGCCCGCTCCCGGGCCCGCCGGGCGGGCGATGGCGGCGGCGGGTGCCGGGGCTCCCGCGGCGCTGCCCGATCTCACGGTGCTCATCGGGAAGCGGGAGGCGCATCTGCGCAAGCACCCCGGTGACGACGAGTCGTGGGCGGTGCTCGGGGCCGCCTACGTCGAGCGTGGCCTGCGCACCGCGGACTCCGCGTACTACCCCAGGGCCGAACGGGCGCTGCGCACGTCCCTGAAGACCAGGCCGCAGCGGAACACGCAGGCCCTGACGGGCATGGCGGCGCTCGCCAACGCGCGGCACGACTTCCGCGGGGCGAAGAAGTGGGGCGAGGCCGCGGTCGCCCTGGCGCCGAAGCGGTGGACGGCGTATCCCGTCCTGATCGAGGCGTACGGCGGCCTCGGCGACGCGAAGGGCGTGGAGAAGGCCCTGGAGACGCTCAAGGAGTTGCACTCGGGCGCCGCGGTGAAGGCCAGGTCCGGGCAGGTCTACCGGGACCGCGGCTGGCGCGAGGATGCGGCGACGGCGCTGATGGACGCGGCGGTGCTCGCGCAGGGCCCCGCGCAGAAGGCGGCCTGCCTGTACCGGGTGGGCGAGCTGTCGTGGGAGCGGGGCGAGCCCGCGGAGGCGCTGCGCTACTACGACGCGGCGCTGCTCTCGGACCCCGACCACCACCCTTCCCTCGCCGCGAAGGGCCGGGCGCTGGCCGCTCTGGGCCGTACGGCGGACGCGCTGCGTTCCTATCAGAACGCGCTGAGAAGGCAGCCCAATCCGGAGTACGCCCTGGCCCTCGGCGAGCTGTACGAGTCGCTGCGGCTCGCCCCCGCGTCACGGGCGCAGTACGACGTGCTGCGGGCCCGCGTGAAGCAGGAAGGGGTCAACGGCGTCAACGACGAACGGATCCTCGGCCTGTACGAGGCGGACCACGGGGACCCGGAGGCCGCGGTGGACCGCCTGCGGGCGGAGTTCAAGCGCCACCCCAGCCCGGAGGTGGCGGACGCCCTCGGCTGGGCGCTGCACCGGGCAGGTGAGAGCAAGGAGGGCCTGAAGTTCGCGACGCGGGCGACGGAGAAGGGGCCGATCAACGCGCTGCTCTCCTACCACCGGGGTGAGATCGAGCGGGAGATCGGCAAGTACGGGGCGGCGCGGCGGCACATCGGCGAGGCGCTGCGCATCAACCCGTACTTCTCCCCGCTGCTCGTCCCGGCCGCCAAGGAGGCCATGGAGTCCCTGGGCGAGCCGCCGGACGGCGGCCCGGAGCAGATGTACGCGCCTCCGGGATCGACCCCCGACCCCATTCCGACCCCGAAGCCGAAGCCCAAGCCGAAACCGAAGCCCACCCCCACACCCACGCCCACGCAGCAGAGCTGACGCCGCTCCCCCCGCGGTTACAGCGTCGCCGTGCCGATCAGGGCGTTGCGCGTGACCAGGTCGGTGAGAGCCTGCTCCGTCAGGTCTTCCGTGCCCTCGGGGCGGCGGGGCAGGACCAGGTAGCGGGTCTCCGCGCTGGAGTCCCAGACGGTGATCTCCGTGCCGTCTGGCAGGAGGCAGCCGAACTCCGCGAGGACGGCCCGCGGTTCGCGCACCACGCGCGACCGGTAGGCCTCGCTCTTGTACCAGCTGGGCGAAGGGCCGAGCAGCCGCACCGGATAGCAGGAGCAGAGGGTGCAGACGACGATGTTGTGGGTGCCGTCGGTGTTCTCCACGACCCGGAGGCGCTGCGGCTGGACCCCGCCCGCCGCGTAACCGAGTTCGGCCACCGCCGACGTGCCGTCCGCGAGCAGGCGTTCCCTGAACGCGGGGTTCGTCCACGCCCTGGCCACGATCCGGGCCCCGTTCAGCGGGGACGATCCGGCGAGGAACGCGTCGAGTGCCTCGTCGAGAGCTGCCCCGGCGACGATCCCGCGCTCCTCCAACAGGGCTTCCAGCTTGCGTACTTGGCGGGAGATCGCCGCATCCGCGTGCGTACCGGACATCAGTGGCGGCCCTCCGCTTCCGGCTCCAGATAGCTCTCCCACAGGTCGAGCACCACCCCGTGGTCACCTTCGCCCCACAGCTCCCGCGCGGCGAACCGCACCGCGTACACCTGCTCCAGGGGCGCGTCGCCCCGCCCCTGCGAGCGGACGTCCGCCAGCGGGTGGCGGCCTTCGGGTTCGACCACCACGCCCCGCTTGCCCCTGGCGTACCGGGGCAGGCGGGTGTGGTGCGTCGGGTCGTGGTGGAGGGTGCGGACGCGGGCGCCCGCGGCGAACCGGTCAGTCATCCAGCTCACCCGCCGCCAGCACGCCCTTGCGTTCGAGCAGCACGCGGATCGCGTGGAACCACCGCTCGTAGTACGACGCCGCCAGGTACTCCCCCGGCGGCATCGTCTCCACTGCGTCCCTGAACTCGTCCAGGTTGTAGACGCCTTCGCGCACCAGCGCACTGTTGAGCGCGAAGACCCGCGCCTCCCAGTCCGCGTGGAAGGGTTCGGTGTCGTCGGTGGTGTCGACGGGCCCGAAGCCCGTCATCCCTCCGACGTCGTTGATCCTGGCCATGCGCGCACTCTAGCCAGCGATCCCCGGGGCGTCCTAGAGGTTGCCCCTCTTCTCCTGCTCGCGCTCGATCGCCTCGAAGAGGGCCTTGAAGTTGCCCTTGCCGAAGCCCATCGAGCCGTGCCGCTCGATCATCTCGAAGAAGACCGTCGGGCGGTCCTGGACCGGCTTGGTGAAGATCTGGAGCAGGTAGCCGTCCTCGTCTCGGTCGACCAGGATCTTCAGCTCGCGCAGGGTCTCGACGGGGACGCGGGTCTCACCGGCCCACTCGCCCAGGGTGTCGTAGTACGAGTCGGGGGTGTCGAGGAACTGGACGCCGGCCGCGCGCATGGTGCGTACGGTCTCCACGATGTCGTTCGTGGCGAGCGCGATGTGCTGGACGCCCGCGCCGCCGTAGAACTCCAGGTACTCGTCGATCTGGGACTTCTTCTTGGCGATGGCGGGCTCGTTGATCGGGAACTTCACCTTGAGGGTGCCGTCCGCGACCACCTTCGACATCAGCGCGCTGTACTCGGTCGCGATGTCGTCGCCCACGAACTCCTTCATGTTCGTGAAGCCCATGACCTTGTTGTAGAAGGCGACCCACTCGTTCATCTTGCCGAGTTCGACGTTGCCGACGCAGTGGTCGATCGCCTGGAAGGTCCGCTTGGCGGGCGGCTCCACGATCGGGGACGCGGCGGAGTAGCCGGGCAGGTAGGGGCCGTCGTAGCCGGTGCGGTCGACCAGCGTGTGGCGGGTCTTGCCGTACGTGGCGATGGCGGCGAGGACGACCGTGCCGTGCTCGTCCTTGACCTCGTAGGGCTCGGTGAGGCCGCGGGCGCCCTGTTCGACGGCGTACGCATAGGCGGCGCGGGCGTCCGGCACCTCGATGGCGAGGTCGACGACGCCGTCGCCGTGCTCGGCGACGTGGCCCTCGACGAAGTGGCCCCAGTCGGTGGAGGCCTTGATGACGGAGGTGAAGACGAAGCGGGCGCCGCCGTTGGTGAGGACGTACGTCGCGGTCTCGCGGCTGCCCGTCTCCGGACCGGCGTACGCCACGAGTTTCATGCCGAACGCCGTGGAGTAGTAGTGCGCCGCCTGTTTGGCGTTGCCCACGGCGAAGACGACCGCATCCATGCCCTTGACCGGGAAGGGATCGGCATCGCGCGCGGTGCGGGGGGTGCCGGAGAGGGCCGACGTGTCCTGGGTGTTCGCGGTAGCTGCCATGCCCGCAGGCTCCCGCCGTATCGCAAGGTGCGCAATAGTTTGCGTACTCAGTGGGCAATCTGCACAGCCACAGGGCAGAGTGAGCGGACCATCTGTACACGATGACCACCTCTGAAGCGGAGAAGAACACCCCATGACGATCGATCATCTGGACGGCAGGCTCATCGTGCTGCTCGCCCGCGAGCCCCGTATCGGTGTCCTGGAGGCGTCGCGCCGGCTCGGCGTCGCACGCGGGACCGTGCAGGCCCGGATGGACCGTCTTCAGTCGAACGGAGTCATCCGGGGCTTCGGCCCCGAGGTCGACCCCGCCGCCCTCGGCTATCCCGTCACCGCCTTCGCCACGCTGGAGATCAAACAGGGCCAGGGCGCCGACGTACGGGCGCATTTGGCGACCGTCGCCGAAGTGCTCGAACTGCACACCATCACCGGCCACGGAGACATGCTCTGCCGGCTCGTCGCCCGTTCGAACGCGGATCTCCAACGTGTGATCGACCGCGTCCTGGGTTTTGATGGCATCGTCCGGGCCTCCACGGCGATCGTCATGGAGAACCCCGTTCCGCTGCGGATCATCCCGCTGGTCGAACAGGCGTCAGAGGGCACCTGATGCGGGTAGGTAGGAGAACGGACGGCCGGACGGACACGGAGCGGTACGGCCCCACTACGTACGCAGCACGCGGGCGGCGGGAGACTCCCGGCGCCGTCTGAACCGCGCCTGGACGAGGTGAGCAGTTCAGTGAACTTCTGGGACTACCTCGGCAACCGCCACCAGCAGTTGCTGACGGATGCCTACCAGCACGCAAGCGCAGTCTTCCAGTGCATGGTCGTGGCGACCGTCATCGGAGTACTGATCGGCATCATCACGTACCGCAGCGAATGGGCGGGCAGCCTGGCCACGACCGCGACCTCCACCATCCTCACGGTCCCCTCGCTCGCCATGATCGGCCTGCTGATCCCCGTCGTCGGCCTCGGTGTCGCCCCGACGGTCATCGCCCTGACCCTCTACGGCCTGCTCCCCATCGTGCGCAACGCCATCGTCGGCCTGCGCGGCGTCGATCCCTCCCTGGTCGACGCGGCCAAGGGCATCGGGATGTCGCGGAGCGCCCGCCTCCTGCGGGTGGAGCTGCCGCTCGCCTGGCCGCCGATCCTGACCGGCATCCGCGTCTCCACGCAGATGCTGATGGGCATCGCGGCCATCGCCGCGTACGCGTCCGGACCGGGCCTGGGCAACGAAATCTTCCGCGGCATCGGCTCGCTCGGCAGCAAGAACGCGCTCAACCAGGTACTCGCGGGCACGCTCGGGATCATCGTCCTGGCCCTGCTCTTCGACGCCGCGTACATCCTGATCGGCCGGCTGACCATCCCGAGGGGGATCCGTGTCTGAGACCACCGCGACTTCCACCGACGGGGCGACGGCCGAGGGCGCGGCGGCCCCGGACGCCACGGGCGCGACGATCGAGCTGGAGAACCTCACCAAGCGGTACGCGGGCAGCGGCGACCCCGCGGTGGACAGCGTCAGCATGGAGATCAAGGCGGGCGAGATCGTCATCCTCGTCGGCCCCTCGGGCTGCGGTAAGTCGACCACGCTGAAGATGATCAACCGCCTTATCGAGCCGACGAGCGGGCGCATCCGCATCGGCGGCGAGGACGTCACCGACATGGACCCGGTGAAGCTGCGCCGCAAGATCGGGTACGCGATCCAGTCGTCCGGGCTCTTCCCGCACATGACCGTCGCCCAGAACATCGCCCTCGTGCCGAAGATGATCGGCTGGGGCAAGACGAAGATCAAGTCCAGGGTCGAGGAGATGCTCGACCTGGTCGGGCTCGACCCCGCCGAGTTCCACGGCCGCTATCCGCGCCAGCTCTCCGGCGGCCAGCAGCAGCGCGTGGGCGTGGCGCGGGCCCTGGCGGCGGACCCGCCCGTCCTCCTGATGGACGAGCCGTTCGGCGCGGTCGACCCGATCACCCGCGACCACCTCCAGGACGAGCTGATCCGGCTCCAGCACGAGCTGCACAAGACGATCGTCTTCGTCACGCACGACTTCGACGAGGCGATCAAGCTCGGCGACCGCATCGCGGTGCTCCGGGAGCGCTCGCACATCGCGCAGTTCGACACCCCGGAAGCCATCCTGACCAACCCCGCCGACGACTTCGTCTCCGGTTTCGTGGGCGCGGGCGCGGCCCTGAAGCGGCTCAACCTCACCCGCGTACGGGACGTGGAGATCGCCGACTTCGCGACGGTGACCGTCGACGATCCGCTCCAGGACATCTTCGACAAGCTGCGCTCCAGCGGTACGAACGAACTGCTGCTCCTCGACAAACGCCGCCGCCCCTACAAGTGGCTGCGGCGCGGCGACCTGATGCGCGCCGAGGGTTCCCTGGCCCGCGCGGGCACCCTGGTGCACGACACGGTCACCCGTGACGCCACCCTGCGCGACGCGCTCGAAGCGGTCCTCACGGACAACGCGGGGCGGGTCGCGGTCACCGGGCGGCGCGGGGAGTTCACCGGGGTCGTGGACATGCAGACCCTGATGAACTCCGTGCACGAGATGCTGGAGGCGGACCGGCTCGACGCCGTGGAGCACCAGCACGAACTCCAGGAGCAGCGTTCCCTGCTGACCCACCACGAGCAGGAGGGCGACGGAGGGGCGGCGAAGGCGTGAGCGGCATCCCCGGGAACAACCCCAAGATCCCCGAGCACAAACCCTCGCCCCTGGACGCCCCCGAACCACGGCCCGAGGGCGAGCACGAGGTCAAGGGCCATGTCTTCCGCGACACGGGCGAGGGCGAGCCGGAGCCGCCGCCCCCGGGAGCGGCGGCCACGGGCCGGGCACGGCGGATCGGCTGGCCGAAGCTCGTCGTCCTGCCCGCGTTCCTCGTCGTCGTCCTGCTGCTCACCTGGCTGTGGTTCCAGCAGGCCGACCTGGACTCGATCTCAAAGAACGCCCTGGCGGACGGCAATGTGTGGCTCAGGCTGCGCCAGCACATCGAACTGACGGTGATCTCCACCTTCTTCGTGCTGATCATCGCGATCCCGCTCGGCATCCTGCTGACCCGCAGGAAGCTGCGCAAAGGGGCGCCCGTCGCGATGGCCGTGGCCAACATCGGCCAGGCGACCCCGGCGATCGGCCTCCTCGCTCTCCTGGTGATCTGGATCGGCATCGGCGAGAAGGCGGCCCTGATCGGCATCATCATCTACGCCGTCCTGCCGGTCCTCTCCAACACGATCGCGGGCCTGAACGCCAATGACCCGACCCTCCTGGAGGCCGCGCGCGGCATCGGGATGTCGCCCCTCGGCGTCCTCGGCAAGGTCGAACTCCCGCTGGCCGTACCGCTGATCCTCGCGGGTGTGCGTACCGCGCTCGTCCTGAACGTCGGTACGGCCACGCTCGCCACCTTCGGCGGCGGCGGCGGGCTCGGCGACCTCATCACCACCGGGATCACCAATCAGCGGATGCCGGTGCTCGTGCTCGGCTCGATCCTGACGATCGCGCTCGCGCTGCTCGTGGACTGGCTGGCTTCCCTGGCCGAACTGGTCCTTCGTCCGCGCGGGCTGGAGGCCGGGTCATGAGGATGACACTGACATTGCGTACGGCGGCCGCCGGTGTCGTGGGCGGGGCCCTGCTCGTGAGCTGCGGCCTCACCAGCGGCAGCCCGATGGTGGACGACGTCAAGCCGGGCACGGTCGGCAAGGGCCTCCCCCTGAAGGGCGCCGACCTCACCGTGGCGTCCAAGGAGTTCACCGAACAGCGGATCCTCGGCGCGATCATGGGCATCGCCTTCAAGGCGGCCGGCGCGGACGTCCTGGACCGGACGGGCATCCAGGGCTCGATCGGCGCCCGCGAGGCCGTCAAGAGCGGCGACGCGGACGCCATGTACGAGTACACGGGCACCGCCTGGATCACGTACCTCGGCAACTCCGATCCCATCGACGACCCGCACAAGCAGTGGGAGGCGGTGCGCAAGGCGGACGCGGCGAACGGCGTCACCTGGCTGCCGCCCGCCGAGCTCAACAACACCTACGCCCTGGCCTTGAACGAGAAGAACAAGGCCAAGTACAAGACGAAGACGCTCTCCGACGTGGCGGCCCTCTCGAAGTCGGACCCCAAGGCGGTCACGCTGTGCGTGGAGAGCGAGTTCTCCTCGCGCGAGGACGGGCTGCCGGGCATGCAAAAAAAGTACGGGATGAAGATCCCCAACTCCAACATCACCAAGATGGACACCGGGATCATCTACACCCAGGCCGCCAAGGGGTCCTGCGTGTACGGCGAGGTCTTCACCACCGACGGGCGCATCAAGGCGATGAACCTGACGCCGATGGAGGACGACAAGCACTTCTTCCCCAACTACAACGTCGCCCCGGAGATCAACAGCAAGTCCCTGAAGGAGCACCCGGAGATCGCCGAGGTCCTGGCCCCCATCACGAAGAAGCTGAACAACAAGATGGCCCAGGACCTGAACTCCAAGGTGGACGTGGACGGCCAGGATCCGCACGACGTGGCGAAGGAGTGGCTGATCCAGGAGGGGTTCGTCAAGGAGTAGCACTGGCGGGAGTCCTGGCGGGAGTCCTGGCGGGGGTGCCCAACGGAACTCCAGCTTCCGGAAGTTACAAAGACTCCGTTGCAAAGAAAGGGTTGCAACGGAGTCTTTGCATGCTTACCTTCGGAGCATGACGGACGGTACGGAAGAGCCAGAGACCCCGGACGGCACGGCAGAGCCGGCGCCCCGGAAGATCCACGACCTCACCCCCCGCTCGCTGCGAGGGCTCGCGCATCCGCTGCGCATGCAGCTGCTCGTCTCGCTGCGGAAGGACGGTCCGGCGACCGCCTCCCGACTGGCGGACCGTTTGGGCGAGTCCAGCGGGGCGACCAGCTATCACCTGCGCCAGCTCGCGGCCCACGGCTTCGTCGAGGACGCACCGGAGCGCGGCAAGGGACGCGAGCGCTGGTGGCAGTCGGCGCACCAGGGAACGCGTCTGGACGATTCGCTCATGAGCGACCCGGACCCGGCGGTGCGCGGCGCGGTCGCCGTCTACCTCCACGAAGTGGCGACGTTCCACGCCACGGAGATGTCCACCTGGATCGGCACCCAGCACGACTGGCCCGCGGAGTGGATCGAGAGCTCGGACACCAGCGACTACACCCTGCGCCTGACGCCCGAGCTGACCGCCGAACTGAGCGGCAAGCTCGAAGAGCTCATCGAGAGCTACCGCGCGCGGGCCGTCGACGCGTCGCATCCCGACTCCGCCAGGGTGCGCCTGCACACCCACATCTTCCCGACGCACTACACCGAGTGAGAGGTACCGGCCATGCACTCCGACGTACATCTGCTGCTGCACCACGCCCTGGCCACGGAACTGCACGAGGCGGCTCCCCCGCGCTCCCGTGGCCCCCAGCTGCGCACGCAACTGGGCTGGACCATGGTCGAGTTGGGGTTGAAGCTGGTCAGCAGCTCGGAACCTTCCCGCCCTTGTCCAGCGCCCGCAGCGACTCGACCGTACCCTGCAACGTCTTGACCGGGATCAGCCGCAGCCCCTCCGGCAGCTCCGCCTGCGCGTCCGAGCACTCCGCCTGAGGGACCAGGAAGACGCTCGCCCCGTCCCGCCTGGCGGCCTGCGTCTTCATCGAGACACCGCCGACCGGGCCGACCTTGCCGTCGTCGGCGATCGTGCCGGTGCCCGCGATCTTCCGGCCGCCCGTGAGGTCCCCGCCGCTGCCGTTCCCGTCGATCATGTCGATGATGCCGAGCGAGAGGAAGAGGCCCGCGCTGGGTCCGCCGACCTTGCCGAGGTCGACCTTCACCTTCACCTTGTCCGTGCCGTCCACGCCGTTCTCCTTCAGATAGGAGAGCGCGGCCCGCGTGGCCGTGTCCTGCGACTTCTTCATGTCGCCGAGGTTGTGCTTCTCGACTTCCTCTTCGTTGTCGCCGGTGGGGTACACCGAGTCCTTGGGCATCACGGACCGGTCCGTACGGAACCAGCCGTCCACCACGTCACCCAGGCGCACGTCCATCGTCGGACCCGTCGCCACGATCGTCGTCATGCGCAGCTGCCCGCTCGTCTCACGGGTGGGCGCACCGCTGATCGTGATGACCGGCTTGCCCTCGCTCGCGCCGAGCACGTTCGCCGTCGACCCCGGCTGGGCCACCGCGAACGGCAGCGGTGCCAGTGCGGTGACGGCGAGCAGGGCGACCACGGGTACGGCACAGACGGCGAGGACCTTGGGGCGCGTGAGGCTGGAGAGGGAGAACACGGGATCAATCTAACGTGCGAGGGAATGATCAAGCCTGTCCGGCGATTGAGGACGAACTCGGCGGAGCCGGTGATCGACGGCGCCGGTGATCGACGGCGCCAGGGAAAGCCCGCTCGCCCGCGCGGCCTCAGCGCAACGCGTCGGCCACCTCGCGGGCCGCGTCGACCACCCGCGGCCCCACCCGCTCCGGCACCGAGTCCGACAGCATGACGACCCCCACGCTGCCCTCTATGCCGGTGACGCCCACCAGCGGCGCCGCGGCCCCGCTCGCGCCCGCCTCCAGCTCGCCGTGCGTGAGCGCGTAGCCGGGGTCGGTGGCGAGGCCCTGCCTGGCGGCGAGGATCGCCCGGCCCGCGGCGCCCCGGTCCAGGGGGTGCCGGAAGCCGGTGCGGTAGGCCACGTGGTAATCCGTCCAGGTCGGCTCGACCACGGCGACGGCGAGAGCCTCGGTGCCGTCGACCAGGGTCAGATGCGCCGTGGCGCCTATGTCCTCGGCGAGGGAGCGGAGGGCGGGCAGCGCGGCCTCCCGTACCAGCGGATGCACCTGCCGGCCCAGGCGCAGCACCCCGAGGCCGACCCGTGCGCGGCCGCCCAGGTCGCGGCGGACCAGGGCATGCTGCTCAAGCGTGGCGAGGAGGCGGTACACCACGGTGCGGTTCACGCCGAGCTTGTTCGAGAGCTCGGTGACGGTGAGCCCGTGATCGGTGTCGGCCAACAACTTGAGGACACGCAGCCCTCTGTCGAGGGTCTGGGAAGTCTCCGCGGTCACGACGCCCACTCCTTAGGTGAGGGTCGACGGCCCCTTTACGGCGGTTGCGTCGCCGGTCCCGTGGGCGACGCGCGTCAGAGGCCGCCGGTCGGAACTCCGGCTGCGCTCCGCGGCGGCGCTGCCACGGGGCGTGTACGTTGCGGGGACAGTAGCGAGACCGTCCCGCTCAGCGGAAGACTCCGTCCAGAATCCGGGCACGAGACCGGTTGTTAGGGGCGCAATGCCCCATACGCGGGGCACGCGGCCAGGAGTACGCACGACTCCCCCACACTCGGAACACACCCCTCCTCCCCCGACCGCCGGGAGAGGGGACTCCGGTCGCCAGGAGAGAGGGCCCTACTTCATGCGGGTGGCCCACTCCCCGACCTTCGCGATGCGCTGCCGCAGCTGCCCGGCGGTCGCCTCCGCGCTCGGCGGGCCGCCGCAGGTGCGCCGCAGCTCGGTGTGGATCACGCCGTGCGGCTTCCCGCTCTGGTGGGAGTACGCGCCGACCATCGTGTTGAGCTGCTTGCGCAGTTCGAGCATCTCCTTGTGGGAGACCACGGGCCGCCGCTCGGCGGGGAGTTCGAGCAGATCCGCCTCCTCGTCGGGCCGCTTCTTGCTGTGCGCGATCTGCCGGGCCTGCCGCTTCTGGAGCAGCATCTGCACCTGGTCGGGTTCGAGGAGCCCCGGGATGCCCAGGTAGTCCTGCTCCTCCTCGCTCCCCGGGTGGGCCTGCATGCCGAATTCGGCGCCGTCGAAGAGGACCCGGTCGAAGACGGCGTCGGACTCCAGGGCCTCGAAGGAGAACTGCTCCTGCTCGCCGGTGTCCTCGTCCTCCGCCTTGTTCGCCTCGTCCATCTCCTTCTCGGACTCGGCGTAGGGGTCCTCTTCCCCCTCCTTCTTCGGCTTGTCGAGCACGTGGTCGCGCTCGACCTCCATCTCGTTGGCGTGGCCGAGCAGGTCGGGGACCGTGGGCAGGAAGACGGACGCGGTCTCGCCGCGCCGCCGGGACCGTACGAAACGGCCCACGGCCTGCGCGAAGAAGAGTGGCGTGGAGATCGTGGTCGCGTACACGCCCACCGCGAGGCGCGGCACGTCGACGCCCTCGGACACCATGCGGACCGCGACCATCCAGCGGTCGTTGCTCGCGGTGAAGTCGTCGATCCGCTTGGACGCGCCCACGTCGTCGGAGAGCACGACGGTGGCCTTCTCGCCGGTGAGCTCGCGGATCAGCTTGGCGTACGAGCGGGCGGAGTCCTGGTCGGAGGCGATGACGAGGCCACCGGCGTCCGGGATGGCCTTCCGTACTTCGGTGAGCCGCTGGTCGGCGGCCTTGAGCACGTTCGGCATCCACTCGCCGCGCGCGTCGAGGGCCGTCCGCCAGGCCTGCGAGATGGCGTCCTTGGTCATCGGCTCGCCGAGCCGCGCCGCGATCTCGTCGCCGGCCTTGGTGCGCCAGCGCATGTTGCCGGAGTAGGAGAGGAAGATGACGGGCCGCACGACGCCGTCGCCGAGCGCGCTCCCGTATCCGTACGTGTAGTCGGCGGCCGACCGCCGGATGCCGTCGTTCCCCTCCTCGTACGCGACGAAGGGGATCGGGTTGGTGTCGGAGCGGAAGGGCGTTCCGGTGAGCGCGAGGCGCCGGGTCGCGGGCTCGAAGGCCTCCAGGCAGGCCTCGCCCCACGACTTCGAGTCACCGGCGTGGTGGATCTCGTCGAGGATCACCAGGGTCTTGCGCTGCTCCACGCGGTTGCGGTGCAGCATGGGCCGCACGCCGACACCCGCGTACGTGATGGCGACGCCCTGGTACTCCTTGCTGAGCGGCCCGGCGCTGTACTCGGGGTCCAGCTTGATCCCTATGCGGGCCGCGGCCTCCGCCCACTGCTTCTTCAGATGCTCGGTCGGCGCGACCACCGTCACCTGCTGCACGACGTGGTGGTGCAGCAGCCAGGACGCGAGCGTCAGCGCGAACGTCGTCTTGCCGGCGCCGGGTGTCGCGACGGCCAGGAAGTCACGCGGCTGCTCCTGGAGGTACCGCTCCATCGCGCCCTGCTGCCAGGCACGCAGCTTGTTGGCGGTGCCCCAGGGGGCGCGGCCGGGGAAGGCGGGAGAGAGGTGGTGGGATGCGGAGTTGGCGGCGGTGGTAGTCACGGTCTCCGGTTTTTGGCGCTCGGGTACGTACGACAACCGGGCCACCCTACCGGTGATGTGTTGACGCGGGTCCGATGACAATGCGGGGTGCGGGCCGGGTGCGACGGGTGTCACACGGCGGGCCTCAGTGCGTGCGTTCCTTCAGGCGCGTCCCCACCCAGGCCCCGACCAGGGCGACCGCCGCCATCGGCAGGAAGACGGCGACGAAGGCCGCCGGGTGCGAGCCGTCCACCGCGCCCGCGCCGTGGGTCGCGCCGACCGTGCCGCCGCCGAGTGCGGCGAAGGCGGCGCCGCCCGCGGCGAGCAGCAGGGCGTTGGAGAGGCCGTCGGAGATCTGGAGGGCGGCGGAGTTCGCGCCCGCGTCCTTGGGCGGCGAGAGGCGCAGGAGCAGCACGCTCGTGGACCCGATGACCGTGCCCATGCCGAGGCAGCCGAAGGCCCAGGCCACCGCGACGATCCATACGGGGACGGCGTCGATCAGGACCGTGGGCGCGGTGGCGATGGCGGCGGCGACCAGGATCATCCCGCCGACCATGAGCCGGGTCCGGTGCGGCTCCATGGCCGGGCGCGACTGTACGAACGATCCGAACGCCCAGGTCGCGCCGCCCACGGCGAGCGAGAGCCCCGCCATGGTCGGCGAGAGCCCGCGCTGGGTGACGAGCATCAGCGGCACGAAGGACTCGGCGGCGATGAAGGACCCGGCGGCGATGCCCCGCAGGAGTACGACGGAGGGCAGGCCGTGGGAGGCCCGGTAGGTGCCGCGCGGCAGCAGGCCGAGCACGGCGGGCACGAGCACCGCCGCGCCGACGGCCGCCGGGGCGAGCGAGAGCCACCGCTCGCTTGGATCAGACACAGCCTGCCCGGCGTACTGGAGGAGCCCCGCCCCCAGCGAGATCCCGAGCGCGAGCCGGACGCGCCGCCGGTCGAAGGCCTCGACGGGCGCGGCGGGGTCGACGGGCCCGGAGGCGGTGCGCCGGATGGCGGGCAGCGCGAGGGCGAGCGGCGCCACGACGAGCACCGGAATCCCGACGAAGACCCAGCGCCACCCGAGGTGCTCGGTGACCGTCCCGGCGACCAGCGGCCCCACCACGGACGGCACGACCCAGGAGGCCGCGAACGCCGCGAGGATGGACGGGCGCAGATGCTCCGGGTAGGCCCGGCTGACGACGACGTAGAGGGCGACGATGACGAGGCCGCCGCCGAGCCCCTGCACCGCGCGGCCGAGGATGAACATCCACATGGCCCCGGCGGTCCCGGAGAGCAGCAGCCCCGCCGCGAAGGCTGCGATCCCGGTGGCGAGCGGCCCGAGGGGTCCGCGCCGGTCGGCCCACTGCCCCGAGAGCACCATGCCGAAGAGGCTGGTCGTGAAGTACGCGGAGAAGGCGAAGGCGTAGAGGGAGACGCCGTTCAGCTCACGGGCGGCCACCGGCATCGCGGTCCCGACGGCGGTCGCTTCGAAGGCGATGAGCAGCACCACGGAGACGATGCCGAGGCTGAGCGCGCGGTAGGGGGCACGCAGCACTCCGCCCTTCAGTTCGGAGGGCGGGACTATCGGGGCGGCTGCGACGTCGGTGTCGCGGGGGTCCAGAGCGCTCATGCTGGCCAGCGTAAGGGGCGTAGCACGAGATAACCCCTGTCCGGAGGCGGGCCGGTACTGGTCCCTTGGTCGTACGACCGCTCGCCCGCCGGAGCCCGTTCATGAACGGGGTGTGGCAGTCCCGTTGCGGAGGCGGCGATTTCCTTGAGCGGCCGGTTGCGGGCGCTTAGGTTCAAGGAGTCGAGTTCGGACTCGGCCGTGTGCCCGAGTGGTTTAGGGGCTCGCCTGCAAAGCGAGTTACGTGGGTTCGATTCCCGCCACGGCCTCAAAGAGCGCCCCGAAGGGGCGCGGGGAACTGCGCGACCAGCCACAACGGACCCGCATGCGACCGGTCCGCCGGGCCCGACGGCAAGCAGAAGGCGGACCCGCCGGCCCCCAGCCGCTAGACCCGCGCCTCGTCGAGCCCCGCGAGAATCGCGTCCACCGTCTCGTCGACCGTCAGGTCGGAGCTGTCCAGCCAGAGGCCGAGCCTCGGGGTCGTGGACCGGAATCCCGAGTCCAGGGCCTCCACGGTCCACGCGCCGTACCCGGTCTTGCCGCGACCGGCCTCCCGCGCGGCGACCGCGTCCGGGCGCGGGGCCAGGACGACGACGTGCACGGGACGCGTGTGCAGCAGGTCCACGTACGTCTTCAACTCCTCGCCCAGGATGACGTCCTGGACCACCGCGACGAAGCCCGCGGCCGCGTACGCGTCGGCAGTTGCGGCCGACAGGCCGTACCGCAGCCGCAGTTGGGCCGCCGCCTCGTCCGACGCGCCGGGCTCGTACTCCTGGCCGCCCGACACGATCATCCGGCGGAAGACGTCACCGCGCACGTGCGCCGCGCGCGGCAGCCGCTCGGCCAGCGCCTGCGCCACCGTCGACTTGCCCGAGGCCATGATCCCGGTGATGACGACGACACCGCTCAGCGGCGCCGTCACGTCGCGACCGCAGCCTGCGGGCGGATCGGCAGCCTGTTCACCGGCCGCCCGGTGGCCGCGCGCACCGCCGACGCCACCGCCGCCGGGGTCGTCACGACCGGCACCGCGCTCGCCGCCTTCGCGCCGAAGGGAGCCACCACGTCCCGCTCCTCCACCAACTTCACGATGCGGATGTCGGGGGTGTCCAGGGCCGTCGGCAGGGCATACCCCGTCAGGTCGGGGTGGCGGACCAGGCCGCGCGGCGTGCGGAGGTTCTCCGTGAGCGCCGCGCCGACGCCCTGCGTGACGCCCGCCTCGATACGCACCTTCAGCTGGGTCGGGTTCAGGATGCGGCCCACGTCCTGGGCGACCGCCAGCTCCACGACCCGTACCGAACCGATCTCGATGTCCACGTCCACGACCGCGCGGATCGCGCAGAACGCCATGCCCACGAAGGCATCGCCCTGCCCGGCCTCGTCGAGCGGCTCGGTGGGATGCGGGCGGCACTGGGCGGTGGCCCACAGTTCCTTGCCGTCCATCGCCTCGGTGACGGTCGTGCTGAGCACCCCGTCGTACGAGGTGATCTTGCCGTCGGTGATCTGGAGCAGCTCGGTGGACATCCCGAACTTGTGGGCCAGGGGCTGGAGAAGCTGGGTGCGGACCATCTTCGCCGCACGCTCCACCGCACCGCCCGACACCCAGGTGTGGCGGCCGTGGCAGCTCGGTCCGGCCGGGGGCTGGTCCGTGTCGACGGGGGCCACGCGGACGTCGTCGATGCCCAGGGTCTCCTGGACGATCTGGCGGGCGAGCGTGGAGAAGCCCTGGCCCGTCTCGACCGCCGCGCAGATCACCGTGGCGACGCCGTCATGGACCTTCACGGTGGCCGTGGAGACCTCGTCCGTGCCTTCTGCGCCCAGGAGTTGGACCATGCCGAGGCCGTAGCCCACGCCCCGGCGCACCGCGGCCGGTTCGCCCGCGCCCTCGGGGCCGCCGGGCAGCAGCCACTCGTCCTCGGGGGTGTCCTTGGGCAGCTCGGGCAGCGGGAAGTCCCGTACGGCGCCGAGGAGTTCGGCCACCGGAGCCGGGCAGGTCACCGTCTGGCCCGTGGGCAGGATGTCGCCGGTGGCCATCGCGTTGCGCAGCCGCAGCTCCGCGGGGTCGATGCCCAGCTTCTTGGCGATCTTGTCCATCTGCGCTTCGTACGCCGTGCACACCTGCATGGCGCCCTCGCCCCGGACGTGTCCGGACGGCGGGTTGTTCGTGCGCACCGCCCAGCCCTCGATGAAGGCGTTCGGCACCACGTACGGACCGCAGGCGAAGGAGACGGCCGCGGCGAGCGCGTCCGAAGAGGTGTCCGCGTACGCCCCCGCGTCGAGCAGGACCTGCGCCTCCACCTTCACCAACTTGCCCTCCGCGTCCGCGTGGTGGCGGTAGCGAAGGAGCGTCGGATGGCGGTGGGCGTGGCCCAGGAAGGACTCCTCGCGGGTCGCGGTGAGCTTCACCGGGCAGCCGGTGGTCAGCGCGAGCAGGCCGAGCGGGAGGTGGAAGCTGGCGTCCTCGCGGTCGGCGGTCGCGCCGGGGACGCCGGTCACGACGACCTTCACGATGTCCGGGTCGATGCCGTAGCAGGACGCGGCCATGTCGCGGTCGGCGTGCGGGTCGGTGGAGGCGATGTACAGCTCGACGCCGCCGTCCGGACGCGGCACCGCGAGCCCCGCCTCCGCGCCGATCGGCGCCGGGTCCTGGCGGCCGATGCGGTAGAGGCCCTCGACGACGAGTTCGCCCGCCGCCTCCGGGTCGCCGTGCCGCAGCGGGATGTGCCGGATCAGATTGCCGTCGGGGTGCAGGGGCTCGGCCGCGAACGCCTTCTCGGGGTCGGTGACCGGCTCCATCACCTCGTACTCGACGAAGATGGCGGCGGCGGCCATCCGCGCCGTGTCGGGGTGATCGGCGGCCACGGCGGCGATGGGCTCGCCGTGGTGGCGTACGACGTCGGAGGCGAAGACCGGACGGTCCGCGGTCTTGCGGCCGTGCAGCCCCTCACCGGGCACGTCCTCGTGCGTGACGACGGAGCGCACGCCCGGCATCTCGCGTGCCTGGGACGTGTCGATGGAGACGATGCGCGCGTGCGCGTGCGGCGAGCGCAGGACGGCCGCCCACAGCAGCCCCTCCGCCCACAGGTCGGCCGCGTAGGGGAAGGTGCCCTCCGTCTTGGCGCGGGACTCGGCGGACGGCAGCGAGGCGCCGATGCCGTGCGGCAGCGGCTCGGGCCCCGGCTGCGTCTCCACGGCGGTCGCGGTGTGCGCCGCGGCTTCGTTGCTCACGCCTGGCCTCCGTCCTGGCCGTAGGGTCCTTCGTACGTTCCGTCCTGCGCCGCCGGGTTGACCCCTCCGGCGCCGGGTCCCGCCTGGTGCGGGATGCGCGCCTCGCCCGCCGGGTCGCCCTGGTCCGACGGCTCGGCGGCGGACGCGGACGCCTCGCGTTCGGCGACCACCTCCTGCACGGCGTCGAGCACGCCGCGGTATCCGGAGCAGCGGCACAGGTTGCCGCACAGGGCGCGGCGGGTCTCCAGGTCGGTCGGCGCGGGGTTGCCTTCGAGCAGGTCGTGCACGGTCATCGCCATGCCCGGCACGCAGAAGCCGCACTGGACGGCGCCGCAGGCGGCGAGCGCCCGCTGCACGTCGGAGGGTCTGCCGTCGACGGCGAGGCCCTCGACGGTACGGACCTCGCTGCCGGCGGCGGTGGCCGCGGGCACCAGGCAGGAGGCGACGAGCCGGCCGTCCACCTGGACGTTGCAGGCACCGCACTCGCCCTGCGAGCAGCCGTCCTTGGCGCCCGCCAGGCCCAGGCGCTCGCGCAGGACGTAGAGCAGGGACTCGCCGATCCAGGCGTCGGTGACGGGGCGGTCTGCGCCGTTGACGCGCAGGACGTACGAGCACAGGGGGTGTTCGTCGCCGAGGACGGTGGCGGCGGGCTCTTCGGGCTCCGCGGGGTCGGCCTCGGGGGCGGTCTCCGGCTCCGCGTCGGAGGCGGCTTCGGGTGCGGCTTCGGGAGCGGTTTCCGGGTCCGCTTCGGGGGCGGGCTCCGCCTCGGCTTCGGGTGCGGTGTCCGGTTCGGCCTCGGCTTCGGGCTCGGCTTCGGGTTCTGCCTCGGCCTCGGGCTCCGGTTCGGGCTCCGCGGGCGCCTCGGGCACCGTCACATGCATCTCGGGAGCGACCGGCGCCTCCGGGACGAACGGCTCCGGGGGCACCACGGGCTCGTGGTGCTGCGGCTCGGCGTGCGGGTGGTGCTGCTGGTACTGCGGCTGGACGTACGGCTCGGGCTCGGCGTACAGGCCGTGCTCGGCGTACTGCTGCGGCTCCGCGTGCGGTTGCTGCTCGCCGTGCGGCTGCGGCTCGGCGTGCGGCTGTGCGGGCTCCGACCACGGCGCGCCCGCGCCCGCGCCTCCGGTCGCCCACGGCGCCGCGGCGCCGCCCGGCAGCGTCGCGGGCGGCGAACCGCCCCACTGCGCGGCGAGCGAGGACGCGGTGAACTCGCCCGATTCGTCCGGAAGATCACCATTGGCGACGGGAATCGACCACTGGCCCGTGACATCGGCCGGGGCAGGCGCGGCGGGCGCGTGCTCCTCCGCCTCGTGGAAGCTCCACTGCCCGGTGGCCCGCGGGTCGTACGCGTGCTCCTGTACGTCATGGCCTTCGTGCCCGGCGGTCTCGGCACCGGGCACGCCGCCCGCGGACGGCCACTGCACGTTCTGGACGCCGGTCACCTCGGGCGGCATGGCCCAGACGCCGGTGGCCGCCGGGTCCGTCGCGTCGGCGGTCGTCGGGGTGACCGTTATCTGCGGGGGCACGTAACCGTGTCCGGGCGCGGCGAGCGGCGAGTGGTCGAAGGAGTCGAGCGCGCCTTCGGGCAGTTGCACGAAGGCCGTGGCGTCCGAGTCGTACTCGCCCTGCGGATGCGGCTGCCAGCCGCCGTTGTTGTTCTGCTCGTCGCTCACGACAGCGCCCTCCCCAGTGCTCGTCGGGCCAGCGCGGCGACGGTGCGCCGCAGGTGCAGTACGGCGGGCGGCAGCGGCTGCGGGGAGCCGTCCTCCGCCGGTGGGTGATCGGGGATGCAGGCCGCGGCGACGTACTCGCCGAAGGCGGTGAGCGCCTCCGGCACTATCGCCCGCGCGCCGTCCCAGTCGATCAGCGACGCGACCCACTGCTCGGCCTCCAGGGGCCGCAGCGGCATCGGCGCGACGGCGCCGACCGCGCAGCGCACCCCGCGCCGCGCGGGGTCCAGGACCAGCGCGACGGACGCGGTGGCGCGGCCGGGCCCGGTCCGTCCCGTCGCCTTCAGGAAGACCTGCGGGGCGTGCAGGAGCGGCAGCCGTACGAAGCCGATGAGTTCGCCGGGGCGGAGCATGTCCATCCCCGCGAGCAGGTGCGAGACGGGCACCTCGCGGCGCGCGCCGCCGGGTCCCGCGATGATGAGCACGGCCTCCAGGGCGGCCAGGACGGGCAGTGTGTCGCCGGTGGGCCCCGCCGTGGCGATGTTGCCGCCGAGGGTGCCCGCGTTGCGGATCTGCGGGGGTCCCGCCGCGCGCGCGGCGGCGGCGAGGGCCGGGATCAGGGCCGCGAAATCGGGTCGCCCGACGCGTGCGTGGGTCAGGCCCGCGCCGAGCAGCGCGTGGCCGTCCTGGTACTGCCAGCCGCGGATCTCGCTGATGCGGCCGAGGCCGACGAGCGCGGCGGGGCGCAGGAGGCCCGCGTTGACGGATGCCATGAGGTCGGTGCCGCCGGCCACGGGCACGGCGGCGGGCATCGCGGCGAGCGCCTCGACGGCCTCGTCCAATGTCCCAGGCAGCTTCGCCGTCTGCGCGTGCTGCGCCGCCTGCGGTGCGTGCGTGGTCAAACCGGCTGCCCCTTCCCGATGCCCGGCGGCTTTCTCGCCGTTCCCACCGTTACGCCTGTTCCGCCGTACGGTACGTGCTCACAGCCCGGACGTGGCAACTCTGGCACATCTTCCCCGGCCCCCGGCGCGGGGGTCCGCTAGGAGCCATTCGTCCGCAGACCCGGGAGATGTGCCGATTTCGCACGCCCTCACCGGTCAGCGGGAATTGCCACTCTTCGGTGACCCTTGTACGCCTTTGGTCCGGCTGCCCACGCTCCCAGCGCGGGCAGCCCGACACACGGACTACGGGGTATGCCTCACCTGTTCGGGGGCGCCCCCTCGATCGGGCGTCCGAGCACCCCCGGACGCTTCTGCCACGGCAACGGACCGCCCGGCGGGCGGTAGTCGACGCCGAGTGCGTCAAGTCGCGCGTAATGCGGAGTCATTCGCCGCTCGAAGTCCGCGTAGTCACGCTCGGCGGGCTCGGGCAGGGTGCTCCAGGCGACCTCGGCGAAGGCGGCAAGCCGCGGGAACACCTGGTAGTCCACGCGTGCGTGGTACTCCATCACCTCGGTCCAGACGTTGGCCTGCGTGCCGAGCACGTGCCTGGCCTCTTCCTGGGTGAGCTGCGGCGGCACCGGCTCGAAGCGGTACACGTCCTCCAGGGTGCGGACGAAGCCGATGGGCACGGGCTCGTCGGGGCCGCCGTGCTGCCGGTGGTCCAAGTACACCTGCTGCTCGGGGCACATGACGACGTCGTGGCCCGCCTTGGCCGCCGCGATGCCGCCGCCGTATCCGCGCCAGGAAGAAACGGTGGCCCCTTCCGCAAGACCGCCCTCCAGGATCTCGTCCCAGCCGACGAGACGGCGTCCGCGCGCGGTCAGCCAGGAGTCGAAGTGCCGGATGAACCAGCTCTGGAGCCCGTCCTCGTCACCGACCCCCAGTTCCTTGATGCGGGCCTGCGCGGCGGGCGAGGCCTTCCACTGGTCCTTGGGGCATTCGTCGCCGCCGACATGAATGAAGGTGGAAGGGAAGAGCTCAAGGAGTTCCTCGAACACGCCCTCGTAGAAGCGGAGGGTGTTCTCGGTCGGCGCGAGGACGTTCGGATTGACGCCCCAGCTGTCCCAGACGCCGAGCGACGCGGTGTCGACGACGTCGGTATTGCCGAGTTCCGGATAGGCGTGGATGGCGGCCTGCGAGTGCCCGGGGATGTCGATCTCGGGTACGACGGCGATGTGCCGCTCATGGGCGTACGCGACGATCTCGCGGATGTCGTCCTGCGTGTAGTAGCCGCCGTGCGGGGTGTCGTTCCACAGGTCGGACGCGCGGTGCCCCCACTTCGAGCGCGGCCGCCACGACGACTCCTGCGTCAGCTTCGGGTAGCGCTTGATCTCGACGCGCCAGCCCTGGTCGTCGGAGAGATGGAAGTGGAAGACGTTCAGCTTGTGGGCGGCGAGCAGATCCAGGTACCGCAGGACGCCTTCCTTGGGCATGAAATGCCGGGCCACGTCGAGCATCATGCCGCGCCAGCCGAAGCGCGGGCTGTCCTCGATGAGGCACCCCGGCACGGCGTACCGCCCGGCGGCCCGCAGCGGGGCCCGCCGGAACGCCTCGGGGCCGATGAGCTGCCGCAGGGTCTGCGCCCCCCAGAAGACGCCGGGGGCGGCACCGCCGGCGATTTCAATCCCGCTCGCTGTCGCGCTGAGCCGGTACGCCTCGGGGGCGAGGGAGTCATCGATCCTCAGCGAAACGCCCTTGCCCTCCCCCGGCGCCAGGGGCAGGCCGAGTGCGCCTCCGAGAGTGGAGCGCAGCCAGCGTTCGACGGACTCGGTGCCGGGTCCGGCCCGCAGCGCGGTCGAGGAGTCGAGGATGAAGCCTTCGGAATGCGGTCCCTCGGCGCGTGCGGGCGCCGGGATGAGTTGCTCAAAGGTCATGCGGCGAGGCTGCCACGCCGTTGCGCAACGCAAAAGGGGCGTTGCGGTACACGCAACGCCCCGAGCGGGGCGGGCCGGAGACCGGTCCGGAGGCTGCTACTTCTTGCCGCCGTCCTTGCCGCCCTTGTCCTTGTCGCCACCGGCGCTCATGGACTCGTAGATCTCCTTGCACATGGGGCATACGGGGTACTTCTTCGGGTCACGACCCGGCACCCACACCTTGCCGCAGAGCGCGACGACGGGCGTACCGTCGAGCGCGCTCGCCATGATCTTGTCCTTCTGGACATAGTGCGCGAAGCGCTCGTGGTCACCGTCACCGCTCGACACCTGCGGCGTCGGCTCAACGAGGGTCCCCGTACCTGCCCCGCGCTCGGGCTCGGGCTCAAGAGTGCTCATGGCATCCAAGGGTACCTACGCCGACGGCGTCCGGGCATCGCTCCGACGCGCGGTCCCGGCAAGGACCCCATGGAGCTGCCGGACCGATCTTGTGCGCTGGTGCGTCAGTTGAGGGACGGGTCGTCCGGGTAGGTGGCCACCATTGCCAGTTCGCTCCTCTGGCGTCGCAGCACCGCGCGCCACAACCGCTCCGGAGCCGGGGAGGAGACGTCGCCGGGTTCCGACTCGACCACGTACCAGGCGCCCTCCGTGAGTTCTTCCTCCAATTGACCGGGGCCCCAGCCCGCATACCCGGCGAAGATCCGCAGGGAGCCGAGCGCGGGGGCCAGGAGCTCGGGGGGTGTGTCCAGGTCGACCAGGCCGATCGCGCCGTGCACGCGGCGCCAGCCGATGGGCTCCCCTCTGACGGGGCGCGGCCGGGAACCGGGGGCCGAGCCCTCGTCGCCGGGGATCACCGCCACGCCGAGCGCGGAGTCGAGCGAGACGGGGCCGCCCTGGAAGACGACGCCCGGCGCTCCGGCCAGGTCGCCCCAGCCCTCCAGGATGTCCGCGACGTCAACCGGCGTGGGCCGGTTGAGGACCACGCCGAGTGAGCCCTCCTCGTCGTGGTCGAGGAGAAGCACCACCGCGCGGTCGAAGTTCGGGTCCGCCAGGGCAGGCGTGGCCACGAGCAGCCGCCCTGTGAGCGAGGACACCTCGGTCATGAACGACATGATCCCGCATCTTTGCCCCGCGGGGGGAGGCAATGCCCGTACGGGAGTGAATGCAGCTCAGGGGCGCACTGGCGCGTCCGGAGCGCACACTTTCGCCGGTGACCCGGAGTGTCCGGTTCCGAACGGTTCGTGTTGTCGCGAAGTCATGACAGGTTCTGGACGCCCTTGGCCTTACGGGAAGGGGGTACACGCCCATTACGCTTGCCCTTTGGTCCACCCGTCCATCCAATCGGAACGCGAGATTCATGACCGTCACCGACGATGTACTGCTTGTCCACGGCGGAACCCCGCTGGAGGGCGAGATCCGTGTCCGCGGCGCGAAGAACCTCGTGCCCAAGGCCATGGTCGCCGCGCTGCTCGGCAGCGCTCCGAGCAGGCTGCGCAATGTCCCCGACATCCGCGACGTCCGCGTCGTACGCGGACTCCTGCAGCTGCATGGCGTGACGGTCCGCCCCGGTGAGGAGCCGGGCGAGCTGGTCATGGACCCCTCGCACGTGGAGAGCGCCAACGTCGCGGACATCGACGCCCACGCCGGGTCGTCGCGTATCCCGATTCTCTTCTGCGGGCCGCTCCTGCACCGTCTCGGGCACGCCTTCATCCCCGGCCTCGGCGGCTGCGACATCGGCGGCCGGCCGATCGACTTCCACTTCGAGGTGCTCCGCCAGTTCGGCGCCACCATCGAGAAGCGCGAAGGCGGCCAGTACCTGGAGGCCCCGCAGCGGCTGCGCGGCACGAAGATCAAGCTGCCGTACCCCTCCGTCGGCGCCACCGAGCAGGTGCTGCTGACGGCCGTCCTCGCGGAGGGCGTCACCGAGCTCTCGAACGCCGCCGTCGAGCCCGAGATCGAAGACCTCATCTGCGTCCTGCAGAAAATGGGCGCGCTCATCGCGATGGACACCGACCGGACCATAAGGGTCACCGGCGTCGACAGCCTGGGCGGCTACAACCACCACGCCCTCTCGGACCGCCTGGAAGCCGCCTCCTGGGCTTCCGCGGCCCTGGCGACCGAAGGCAACATCTACGTCCGCGGCGCCCAGCAGCGCTCGATGATGACGTTCCTGAACACCTACCGGAAGGTGGGCGGTGCCTTCGAGATCGACGACGAGGGCATCCGCTTCTGGCACCCGGGCGGCTCGCTCAACGCGATCGCCCTGGAGACGGACGTGCACCCCGGCTTCCAGACGGACTGGCAGCAGCCGCTCGTCGTCGCGCTGACGCAGGCCGCGGGTCTGTCGATCGTGCACGAGACGGTCTACGAGTCGCGGCTCGGCTTCACCTCCGCGCTCAACCAGATGGGCGCACACATCCAGCTCTACCGGGAGTGCCTGGGCGGCTCCGACTGCCGCTTCGGCCAGCGCAACTTCCTCCACTCGGCGGTCGTCAGCGGCCCCACGAAGCTCCAGGGCGCCGATCTGGTCATCCCCGACCTGCGCGGCGGCTTCTCGTACCTGATCGCGGCCCTGGCGGCGCAGGGCACGTCCCGCGTGCACGGCATCGACCTGATCAACCGCGGCTACGAGAACTTCATGGACAAGCTCGTGGAGCTCGGCGCGAAGGTGGAGTTGCCCGGCCGGGCCACGCTCGGCTGAAGCCCGTACAGCGCATAGAAG
>NZ_JBNNJZ010000058.1:0-31680 GCF_050270335.1 Streptomyces sp. NPDC059900 | reverse complement strand
AACTCGGCGAAGCCGGTGATGACGGCAAGCAAGGCGCCCCCGCCCGTGAAAACCGTTGACCGCATACCCACCGGTCGGTACGGTCCCTGGAATCACACGCCCACCCCCTGTCCCGTCCCCGGACCCACCGGAGTGTGCACCCCCATGGACCCCGCACCGTCCCCCGCTTCCCCCCTCTCCGCCCCCGCTCCCGCTCAGGCGGCACCGGCGGATCCCCACCGCCGGAAAGTGGCGACCGCCGCCGCCCTCGCCTCCGCCGTCGAGTGGTACGACTACTTCGTCTTCGGCATCGCCGCCGCCCTCGTCCTGGGCGACCTGTACTTCCCCTCCGGCAGCTCGTCCGCCGGAGTCCTCGCCGCGTTCGCCACCTTCGCCGTCGGCTTCCTCGCCCGCCCCGTCGGCGGCATCATCGCCGGTCACCTCGGCGACAAGCGGGGCCGCAAACCCATGCTGGTCCTCGCGCTGACCCTGATGGGCCTGTCCACCACGGGCATCGGCCTGCTCCCCACGTACGACACGGTCGGCATCGCCGCGCCGGTCCTGCTCGTCACCCTGCGCGTGCTCCAGGGCATCGCGGTCGGCGCGCAGTGGGGCGGCGCGATGCTGATGGCCACGGAGTACGCCCCCGAGGGCAAGCGCGGCCTCTACGGCAGCCTGGTCCAGCTGGGCGTCCCCATCGGCGTGGTGAGCGCCAACACCGTCTTCCTCATCGCGGGCGCCGTCACCAGCGAGAGCACCTTCGAGGCGTGGGGGTGGCGGGTCCCGTTCATGGTCGGGCTCCTCGTGCTCGTCCTGGCCTGGTACATCCACACGCGCGTGGAGGAGACGCCGGAGTTCCGCGAGGCGGAGCGTGCGCTCGCCGAGAAGGAGAGGAGCCAGAAGGCCGCGGGCGGCGAAGGGGGCAACTCGCCCCTGCGCACGATCCTGCGCCACCACCTCGGCACGGTCTTCCTGGCCGGCGGGTCGTTCGCGGTGAACACCGCGACGTTCTACATCATCATCACCGGCGTCCTCGACTACACCACCCGCGAACTCGACATGAAACGCAGCGCGGTCCTGACCGTCTCGCTCTGCGTCAGCCTCACCCAGCTCGCCCTGATCCCCGCGTCCGCGGCGCTCTCCGACCGCATCGGACGGCTGCGGATCTACGCCATCGGCGCCGCGGGACTCGCGGTCTGGGCCGTGCCGATGTTCCTGCTCATCGACACCGGTTCACTGCTGTGGCTGGCCGTCGGCACCTTCGTCACCAGCTGTTTCCTCAGCATCATGTACGGGCCGCAGGCCGCGCTCTTCGCCGAGTTGTTCACCGCGGAGATGCGGTACACGGGAGCCTCGCTCGGCTACCAGATCGCGGCCGTGTTCGGCGGCGGGCTCGCGCCGTTCGTGATGGTGCTGCTCCTGGAGGCGACGGGCACCTCGATGGCCGTCTCCGCGTACATCATCGGCCTCGCGGTGATAGCCCTGCTCTCCATCAAGGTGCTTGCGGGGCGGGCGCGTTCCCGCTGACGGGACCGCCCGCGATCGGCACGTCCGGCTCCGGCACCGTCACCTCCGACGGCGCCGGAGCCGTCGTACGCAGCCGCGAGAAGGATTTGGCCGCCGCCAGGAAAGCGAGCGTCGTCAGGACGAACGGCCAGGTGAACGTGTGCCCGCCGGACGGCGCGAGGAGCGCCGACATCGCCGCGCTGACGGCGGTCGCGGTGGCGGCGCCCACGCTCGCGTACGCGAGCGTCGCCCCCCGCGCCGGAAGGAAGACGCCGCACAGCGCGAGCGCGACGAGCACCGAGTTGTATCCCATCGTGCCGTCCGCGATCTGCGCGGCGGGCGCCCCGAGCGCCCACGCCGAAGCGATCCCGACCGCACTGCCGAGGCAGGCCACGGCCCCCGCGCGTCGGCTCGCGACGAAGAGACCCGCGAGCAGCACCGCGCCCACGTACCACTGCGGCATGAAGAAGATCTGCGCGAAGCCGGCGAAGAACCCCCGTGCCACATCGTCGGGTTGCAGCGACGTCGGGCCCGTCGCCGCGCGCGTCAGCGCGGCGAGCGCGTCCCCGTGGTGCCAGATGCGCCGGAAGCCGGGTGCCGCGATCGTCGTCGCGCTCGCGAGCAGGCAGTACGGCAGGGTGAGCGAGGGCAGGCCCCAGACGGCGAGGACGTTGACGGCCGCCGCGGTCACGACCGTGACCACCACACATCCCGCGAGGGCGAGCGCGGCCGTGGACAGATGCCCGGCCCCCAGGAACACCGCGAAACACAGTGCGGTCAGGCAGGCGTTGAAGCCTTCGAGCCCGCTCGACACACGGTCGCCCGGCGCCCCGAGCAGCCGCGCGGTGGCCGTGCCGACGGCCGTCCCCGCAAGCCCGTAGAGGCCGTACTCCCAGCCCGCCGCGAAGAGCGCCACGCAGAAGACGGCGCCCGCCGCCGTGCTGGGCAGGAAGGTGACCTGGGCCTGGCCGCGCAGGACATGAGCGGCGAAGGACCGCGCGGCGGGCGTCCCCCTGGCTCCGAAACGCAGGCCCCTGGCATCCGTTGAGTGCCCCACGGCTCACTCCCGTGTTACGTCCATGTTTCGCCCGGCAAGACGGATGCACCTTACATCTAGTCAGCGGAGTGCGGCGATACCGAGGTACGTCTCCAGGGCCCGCGCGCCCGGCGGCGTCACCTTGACCGCCCGCTCCGAACCGATCCGCACGCACCACCCGGAGTCCAGCGCGTGGCGGCACAGTGCCGCGCCCGCGACCCCCGCCAGATGCGGCCTGCGCTCCGTCCAGTCGAGGCAGGCGCGGGCCAGCGGGCGCCTGCCGGAGCGGTCGAGGTCGATGCCCAACTCCCCGAACCAGCCGATCCCTTCGTCGGTCAGGGCGAACCCCGCGTCCTGCCGCAGCAGCCCGCGCTCCGTCATCGCCCGGGTGATCGTGATCCCCAGCCGGCCCGCCAGGTGGTCGTAACAGGTGCGGCCCCGCGCCATCGCCCCGCTCGCACCGGCCTCCCGCAGCGTGCGCGGCGGACGCAGCGCCGCCCCGCCCGGCCGTACGTACGCGGTCAGGTCCTCGACCAGCTGCGCGGCGCGCGCGTCGGCGATGCGGACGTAGCGGTGGCGTCCCTGGCGCTCCTCGGCGAGCAGGCCCCCCGCCACCAGCTTCCCCAGGTGCTCGCTCAGCGTGGACGCGGCGACCCCCGCGTGCCGTGCCAGCTCGCCCGCGGTCCAGGCCCGCCCGTCGAGCAGCGCGAGCAGGCAGGCGGCGCGCGTCTCGTCGGCGATGAGCCCGGCGAGCGCGGCGAGGCGAGGGGTTGCGGGGTCCGTCATGGGCCAAGCATGCGCCCCAGACTGTTCGGTCCGCGCCGAACCGTCATCCGGTGACGGCGGCCACCTGCTCGTACTGGGTCGTGAGGCCGTCGAGCAGCGCCCGCAGGCCCGTCTCGAAGGCCCGCTCGTCGATCTCCTGCTGGCGGTCGGCCAGGAGGTGCGCCTGGCCCAGGTGCGGGTAGTCGGCGGGGTCGTAGGCCGCCTCGTCGTCCACGAAGCCGCCGGCGAACGAGCCGAGCGCCGAGCCCATGATGAAGTACCGCATCAGCGCGCCGATCGAGGTGGCCTGCGCGGCGGGCCAGCCCGCGTCCACCATCGCCCCGAACACCGCGTCCGCGAGCCGCAGTCCGGCCGGGCGGCGGCCGGGGCCGCTCGCGAGCACCGGAACGATGTTGGGGTGCAGGGTGAGCGCCGCGCGGTAGGAGACGGCCCAGTCGTGCAGCGCCGTCCGCCAGTCGCGCTCGTCGTCGGCGTCGAACATCGACAGGTCGACCTGCGCGCTCACCGAGTCCGCGACCGCCTCCAGGATCTCGTCCTTCGTGCGGAAGTGGTTGTAGAGCGAGGGCCCGCTGACCCCGAGCTCGGCGGCGAGGCGGCGCGTCGAGACGGCGGCGAGGCCCTCGGCGTCCACGAGCGCGCGTGCCGTCTCGACGATGCGATCTCTGCTGAGGAGGGGCTTGCGCGGTCGGGCCATGCGGCACATAGTAGGGCTGCCGAAAGAAACTAGCAGTGCTAATTTAAATCTGTTCCACCGAGTCGACCCGAAGAGGTGCCCCCCGATGAATCTGGAGCTCAGCGAGGAGCAGTCCGCCGTCCGGCAGCTGGCCAAGGACTTCGTGGCCCGCGAGATCGCCCCGCACGTCATCGAGTGGGACCGCGCGGAGAGCGTCGACCGTTCGATCGTGAAGAAGCTCGGCGAGGTCGGCTTCCTCGGCCTGACCGTCGACGAGGAGTACGGCGGCTCGGGCGGCGACCACCTCGCGTACTGCCTGGTGACCGAGGAGCTGGGGCGCGGCGACTCGTCCGTGCGCGGCATCGTGTCGGTCTCGCTGGGTCTTGTGGCCAAGACCATCGCGTACTGGGGGAACGAGGAGCAGAAGCGGCAGTGGCTGCCGGGGCTCACCTCGGGCGAGCTCGTCGGGTGCTTCGGGCTCACCGAGCCGGGCACCGGGTCCGACGCGGGGAACCTCTCCACGAAGGCCGTGCGCGACGGCGACTCTTACCTCATCAACGGCTCCAAGATGTTCATCACGAACGGCACCTGGGCCGATGTCGTGCTGCTCTTCGCGCGGACGAACGACGCCCCCGGCCACAAGGGCGTCTCCGCCTTCCTCGTGCCCACCGACACCCCCGGCCTGAGCCGCCGCACGATCCACGGCAAGCTCGGCCTGCGCGGCCAGGCCACCGCGGAGCTGGTCCTGGAGGACGTCCGGGTCCCGGCGTCGGCCATGATGGCGCCCGAGGGCAAGGGCTTCTCGGTCGCCATGTCGGCGCTCGCCAAGGGGCGGATGTCGGTCGCCGCCGGGTGTGTGGGCATCGCGCAGGCCGCCCTCGACGCGGCGGTGACGTACGCGAGCGAGCGCGAGCAGTTCGGCAAGTCCATCGCGGGGCACCAGCTGGTGCAGGAGCTGATCAGCGACATCGCGGTGGACGTGGACGCCGCGCGCCTGCTGACCTGGCGGGTCGCCGACCTCATCGACCGCGGGCAGCCCTTCACCACCGAGTCCTCCAAGGCCAAGCTGTTCGCCTCCGAGGCCGCGGTGCGCGCCGCCAACAACGCGCTCCAGGTCTTCGGCGGCTACGGCTACATCGACGAGTACCCCGCGGGCAAGCTGCTGCGCGACGCACGCGTGATGACGCTCTACGAAGGCACGAGCCAGATCCAGAAGCTGGTCATCGGACGGGCGCTGACCGGGGTCTCCGCGTTCTGAGCACGGGAGCCGCGTCCGGGGCTGAGTCCGGGGCTGAGTGCGGGGCCGAGTACGGGAACTGAGTACGGAAGCTGAGTACGGGGACGGATGTGGCCCGGCCGCTCCCGGGTGAGGCTCTGACCATGAGTGAGACACCGGTCAAGCAGCAGAACAGCACCGCCTACTACGGTCAGGCGATCGCGTCGTTCGCCCTGGCGCTCGGCGCGACGGCGATCGGCATCTACAGCCTCGACGTCAGCGGCTGGATCCGCGCCTTCCTCGCCATCTCCGTCCTGTACCTGACGACGTCCGCGTTCACCCTCGCCAAGGTCATCCGGGACAAGCAGGAGGCCGGGCAGCTCGTCAGCCGCGTCGACCAGGCCCGCATCGAGAAGATCCTCGCCGAACACGACCCGTTCAAGCCGGTGGCCTGACCCGCGTCCTAAGCGCTTGCTCACCGTCGGGGGTATGGTGTCCCTCCCGACCGGTGGAAGGAGTGGGCGATGAGCACGGCGGAGCAGACCGAGGGCGATGACCTGCCATGGGGCGAGGTCACGCCTGATGCGGCGCGGCGGCTGCTGATCGCCGCCGTCGAGGCCTTCGCCGAGCGTGGGTACCACGCGACGACGACCCGGGACATCGCGGGCCGGGCCGGCATGAGCCCGGCCGCGCTCTACATCCACTACAAGACCAAAGAAGAGCTGCTCCACCGGATCAGCAGGATCGGTCACGACAAGGCCCTGCGGGTCCTGCGCACCGCGGCCGACGGTCCGGGCAGCGCGGCGGAGCGGCTCGCCGACGCCGTACGCTCCTTCGTCCGCTGGCACGCCGACCACCACACCACCGCGCGCGTGGTCCAGTACGAACTCGACGCCCTGGGCGAGGAGCACCGCACGGAGATCATCGCGCTGCGCCGCCAGTCGGACAACACGGTGCGGGACATGATCAACGAAGGGGTGCGGGCCGGGGAGTTCGACGTCCCCGACGTGCCGGGCACCACGCTCGCCGTGCTCTCGCTCTGCATCGACGTGGCCCGCTGGTTCAACGTCGCGGGGCAGCGCACGCCCGACGAGGTCGGCGCGCTCTACGCCGACCTCGTGCTGCGCATGGTCGGTGCCCGGGAGCGGGTCTCCTGAGCACCGGAGCTTCCGGGCGCCCTCAGAAGTAGTAGCGGGAGACCGACTCCGCGACGCAGGCGGGCTTGTCGCTGCCCTCGCGCTCGACGGTGACCCTGGCCGTGATCTGCACGCCGCCGTCCTTGGTCTCCTCGACCTCCGTGAGCACGGCGGTCGCCCGCACCCGGGAGCCCGAGGGCACCGGCGAGGGGAAGCGGACCTTGTTGGTGCCGTAGTTGACGCCCATCTTCATGCCCTCGACCCGCATGACCTGCGGCACCAGGCTCGGCAGCAGCGACAGCGTCAGATAGCCGTGCGCGATCGTGGTCTTGAAGGGGCCCTGTGCCGCCTTCTCCGCGTCCACGTGGATCCACTGGTGGTCGCCCGTGGCGTCGGCGAACAGGTCGATCCGCTTCTGGTCGACCTCCAGCCAGTCGCTGTGTCCCAGCTGCTCGCCGACTCCGGCACGCAGGTCGTCGGGCGACGCGAAGATCCTCGGCTCTGCCATGTCCCTGGCCTCCTCAAAGTATTCGAACTAAGCGCTTGCTCAGCATGCGGTGTGCGCCGACGTGTGTCAACGGACCGGCCAGGAGGGTCGACGGGTCAGCCATTAGGGTGGGCGGGGTGCCCCAGATCCCAGAGAAGATCCACGAGCTCACGGTCGGCCAGCTCTCCGCGCGCAGCGGCGCGGCCGTGTCCGCGCTGCACTTCTACGAGTCCAAGGGTCTGATCTCCAGCCGCCGCACCTCGGGCAACCAGCGCCGCTACCACCGTGACACGCTGCGCCGCGTCGCGTTCGTCCGGGCCGCCCAGCGCGTCGGCATCCCGCTCGCCACGGTCCGCGAGGCGCTCGACTCGCTCCCCGAGGAGCGCACGCCCACCCGTGAGGACTGGGCGCGGCTCTCGGAGACCTGGCGTTCGGAACTGGACGAGCGCATCAAGCAGTTGGGCCGGCTGCGCGATCACCTCACGGACTGCATCGGCTGCGGCTGTCTCTCCCTGGAGAACTGCGTGCTCTCCAACCCCGACGACGTCTTCGGCGAACGCCTCACCGGCTCCCGCCTGCTGGCGGAGCGCCGGACGAAGCCCTGACCCGCGGCAAGGGTCACTCGTACTCCGTGCCGCCCTTGCGCGTCAGGTACGCGGGGCTGACCGCCTTGGCGATGGCGCGACCCCCGGTGACGGGGGAGTACCGCTCGGCCGCGGGCCGGATCACGACCCCCTCGCGCAGATGCAGGCCCCGTCCCGACACCGTCTCGCGCCCGGAGGCAAGCTCCAGGACGTGCCCGGCGTCGTAGGGGCCCTCGAACAGCCGCGGTACCAGCGGCAGGGCGCCGTCGAGCACGTCGGCAGGGTCCAGCCACCGGACCTCGCCGTCGATCTCCGCGCTCACGTCGAAGACCGCGTAACCCAGCGTCTCGCGACGCCCGTCCGCGCCGTACGCGAGGTCCTGGACCCCGTCGCCGTACACCTCGCCGAAGATGCCGACCCGGCGCGCCCCGAGCCGCCCCGCGAGCGCGGCGGCAGCGTCGGCCACCGCGTGCCCGTGGACCGCGCGCCAGTAGAGATTGCGCGCGTCCTCCTTCAGGGCAAGGGACTTGGAGCCGAAGCCCTTGGAGGAGACGTACACCCGGCCGTCCTCGCCCGCACCCTCGCCTCCGCCCGCCACGTACGTCAGCAGGCAGGCGGACCCGTGCAGCTTCTCCGTGACGGCCACCGGCTCGCCGGGGGAGAAGATGCCGGGGTAGCGCTGGATGTTCTCGATGTCGACCCACGGCAGCAGATCGGGCGCGGACTCGACGTCGCCGCTCATCGTGGGCGGGATCGGCGGCACCCACTTCACGATGCCGAGCCGCTCCGCGAAGTCGGTGCCCTGCGCCGCGGCCCGCACCAGATCGACCTCCGCGAGCGCACGCGGCCGGCACACGATGCCCTGTGACAGCTCGCCCCGCAGCCGTACGGCCTTCACCCGGTCCGACTTGCCGCCCGCCAGGCGCCCCGTGAGTCCCAGCTCCTCGATCAGCTCCGCGGGCAGCACGGACTGCTCGGGGATGTAGAGGGCCACGTCGCCGGTGCGGTACGCGCCCTTGGCCACTACCGCGCGATACAGGCCCACCTGGGCCAGTTCGAGGGCGTCGGCGTCGGGATGCTCGTGGACGGTCAGTACTTCGGCGGTGACGCGCAGCGTCGACATTCGATCGGGCTCCTAGGTTCTACGTACCGCGCGGGTACGCACACACGTCTGTCATCGACGCCCACTCTGCCCACGACAAAGCGCTGGAGCGATCGGATTTGCGGCTGGTAGCGTCACGCCGGCGTACTCAGGAGGGCCAGCGCCGCCGCGACCAACTGGGCGTTCGACGCGGCCCGTTCCCCGTCCGGCAGGACCAGCGTGTCCTCGAACCCGATACGGGTCGCGAGCCGCAGACGCCCCGAGAGCCGCAGCACCGGCCAGGTGCCGCCCTCCTCCCCGTGCAGCAGGACGGGACGGCCGTGTGCCGGGCCGATCACCCCGAGAAGGGCGCGGGCCGAGTCGCGTGCCGTGGCCGGGTCGGGGTCCGTCACCTCCGCGAGGACCCGCAGGACGCGCGGGCCGAGCGCGGACGCCGTGAAGCGCTCCGCGCCGTCCGTGCCGGACCAGATGCCCGCCTCCACGCCCACCCCCCGGTCCAGGAGCGCCGCGGCCACCGCCTCCGCGCCCGGCTCGTGCCAGTTGACCGACGCGTGGTCGGGCAGGACCGTCCAGGCGCGGATGTGCTCCACCCGCCGGTCCGGGTCCTGCTCGGCCCAGGCGCCCGTGGTCACCCCCACCGGGACGGACGTCACCGAGCGGACCGCTTCGAGTGCGGCCGCAACCGCCCGTGGTGCCAAGGTGTCTTGTCCACAAGGGGACTTGGGGTGTACATGAACATCCCGGGCGCCGGCCGCGACGGCCTGCGCGACGGACTCGGCCATCGCCCCGGGCGACAACGGGATCACCGCACCATCGCCCGCGCCGCGGGCGCCGTTCACACATACCTGCATCACCACAGGACAGCACAGTCGACGACATACAGGGGGAGGGCCGATGGGAATAGCCATCTGCTCGTTGAAGTGGGACGCCGCACGCACCGGGCGCCAGAAGATCACGTACGACCGCGACGGCTACCACCTCGTGCGGTTTCCGTACGAGGACGCGGAGGAGTCGTACGACCCGTGGCACATGCACGACCCCGGCAAGGGGGCGGCCACGAGCCCCTCCCGGTTCCCCGACGCGCGGTCCGGGCTCATCTGGCCGAGCCACGACGGCTGGGGCACCCTGTCGGCGATGATCTTCTGGGAGGCGGACTCCCGGCCCACCGGGTACCGCGCGCGCTACGTACGCGATCCGCTCGGCGACTCCACGGGGTACGACTCGACGGCCACCACCGACTGGGGTCCCACCAAGGGCGGGCAGTACCGCACGCACGTCTGGCACATGTTCGTGCACCCGCAGACGCCGGTCGGCCTGAAGATCTCGGCACGCGGCGCGGGCGACGTGAAGATCGCCGCGCCGCTCTTGTTCGCCGAGTTCAAGCTGGCCATACAGACGGACGTGGTGACGCCCTAGCCGCCGTGCGCCCGGGCGTCACCTGACGGCCGGTCGTCGTCGGTCGGCCGTCGTCGGTCGGCAGGTCGTCACGCCGATATCAGCGGCCGCTCCCGCAGTGCGCGCGCCCGTGCCATCGCCGCGGGCGTGAGCACCGGGTCCGGCACCACGATTCCGCAGCCCGTGCAGACGGCGCCCGAAGAGGGCTCGTGCGCCAGGCCGTGCGTCCAGACGAGCCCGGAGCGGGTGCACACCGGGCAGACCGCGCCCGGCTCCCGCTCGAGCGCCGCGATCAGCCGGCGCAGGACTTCGGCGAGTGGTTCGGAGGGGTGGATGCCGGGGTCGTCGCACCACGCGACCCCGAACCCGCCCCAGGTGCAGCGGTGCCAGTCGTCCACGCTGCCGGGCCTGCGGAGCCCGTCGTGCTTCTCCTTGCGGCGGCGTTCGGCGAAGCCCTCCTCGTAGGCCAGCCACACCGCGCGCGCCGCTTCCAGTTCGTCGAGCGCGGCCACGAGCCGCGCCGGGTCGGGCGACCGGTCCTCGGGCCCGAAGCCCGCTCGGGAGCACAGATGGTCCCAGGTCGCCCGGTGGCCGTAGGGGGCGAACCTCTCCAGGCACTTGCGCAGTGAGTACCGTCGCAGTGCCAAATCGCTCAGCGGATCACGCACCTGTCTCGCGAGACTCCGGAATCCGGCCATCGCCCTGCACCTCCGTCGCACGTTCTCGGACGTTGCCGAGTAGACGTATCGACTTGCGATTCGGCTCCCTCGACTTCCATCCGATTTTCGATGGACGACATAAGACGGCGGTGAGCTGGAGCTATGTGGTGGTTCTGAAAAAGCGACGCATGTTCATCTTCCCGGTTGGGCAACCCGCCAGTAACCTCCGCCTCAACTCCACCCCACAGGAGCACAAGCGGAGCCCAGAGGAGCACACATGCGACGACGCATCGTCCGGCTCAGAACCCTCACCGCCACAGCGGCACTCGCGCTCGCCGCCTCCCTCCTCGCGCCGCAGCAGGGGAGCGCCGCCGATGAACCGCCGCCGGCCGCCGACTACTGCGAGGGGCAGTGCGCGGACGTCCTTCCGCCCGGCGCCAACGGCAACGCCACACTCGCCGAGATACTCGCCCACCGCGTCTTCGGCACTCAACCCGCACATGCGGAAGACCAGTTGGGCCCTTACGACAAGCTCTCCTCCGGCTATCCGTCGCTCACCGACGACAAGCTGACGGAGTTCTTCAACGACGCGTCCTTCGGCGTCCGCGACGGCCAGGTCGCCTCCGTCACCAAACCCCGCGACGACGTGACGATCACCCGGGACAAGAAGTACGGCATCCCGCACATCAAGGGCAGCACGCGCTACGGGACCGAGTTCGGCGCGGGCTTCGCGGCCGGACAGGACCGGCTGTGGCTCATCGACCTGTTCCGGCACATCGGCCGCGGCCAGCTGACCTCGTTCGCGGGCGGCGCCCTGGCCAACCAGGGCCTTGAGCAGCAGTTCTGGCCGCAGGCCCCGTACACGGAAGAGGACCTGGAGAAGCAGGTCGAGTACATCAAGTCGACGCAGGGCGAGCGCGGCAAGCAGGCCATGGAGGACGCACAGGCCTACATCGACGGGCTCAACGCCTACCGCACGAAGTCGAAGAACGGCCGCTACTTCCCCGGTGAGTACGTCCTGACCGGAAAGATCGACGCGATCACCAACATCGGCGAGATCGAGCCCTTCAAGGTCACCGACATGATCGCGCTCGCCTCCGTGGTCGGCGGGCTCTTCGGCAACGGCGGCGGCGGCGAGGTCGACGCGGCGCTCTCGCTCCTGAAGTCGCAGGAGAAGTACGGCGTCGAGAAGGGCACGAAGGTCTGGGAGTCCTTCCGCGCCCGCAACGACCCCGAGGCCGTCCAGACGATCCACGACGGCACGAGCTTCCCCTACGCGGGCAAGCCGGAGAACGCGCGCGGCACCGCGATGCCCGACCCCGGCTCGGTCGAGCGCGAGCAGCTCGTCTACGACCGCGAGGGCGGCGCGAAGACCGCCGCCAAGGATCCGGTGAAGGCCCCCAAGAAGCTCAAGCCGCTCCAGGGCATGTACGACAAGGGTGTCCTGCCCTCGGACCTGTTCAAGCAGGACGGCCAGAAGAAGGGCATGTCCAACGCTCTGGTCGTCTCCGGCAAGCACACCGCGAGCGGCAACCCCGTGGCCGTATTCGGCCCGCAGACCGGCTACTTCGCCCCCCAGCTGCTCATGCAGCAGGAGCTCCAGGGCCCCGGCATCAGCGCACGCGGCGTCTCCTTCGCGGGCGTCGGCATGTACGTCCAGCTGGGACGCGGCCAGGACTACGCCTGGTCGGCCACCTCGGCCGGGCAGGACATCACCGACACGTACGCCGTCGAGCTCTGCGAACCGGGCGGCGGCGCCCCCACCAAGCAGTCCGCCCACTACCTGCACCACGGCACCTGCACGCCCATGGAGAAGATGGAGCGCAAGAACGCCTGGAAGCCGACCGTCGCCGACTCCACGGCCGCCGGCTCCTACCGCATGCAGGTGTTCCGCACGAAGTACGGCATCGTGACGCACCGCGCGAGCGTCGGGGGCAAACCGGTCGCGTATGTCTCGCTGCGCTCCACCTACCGCCACGAGGCCGACTCGATCATCGGCTTCCAGATGCTGAACGACCCGACGTACGTCAAGGACGCGTCGACCTTCGAGAAGGCCGCCGAGAACATCAGCTACGCCTTCAACTGGTTCTACGCCGACTCGCGCGACACCGCCTACTACAACAGCGGAGCCAACCCGCAGCGCGCGAAGGACATCGACCCGGCCCTGCCCGTCAAGGCCCAACAGGCCTACGAATGGCGGGATTTCGACCCGGAGAACAACACATCGGCGCAGACCCCGTCGGCCGAGCACCCGCAGTCCGTCAACCAGGACTACTACATCTCCTGGAACAACAAGCAGGCCAAGGACTTCAGCACGGCGGGCTTCGGCATCAGCGCCGTGCACCGGGGTGACCTGCTCGACGGACGGGTGAAGAAGCTCACCGAGCAGGGCGGCGTCACACGGGCCCAGCTGACGCAGGCCATGTCCGAGGCCGCGGTCACCGACCTGCGCGGCGAGCAGGTGCTTCCCGAGCTCCTGAAGGTGCTGCGGAGCAAGCCCGTCACCGACCCCGCGCAGGCCAAGGCCGTCCAGCAGCTGGAGGCCTGGCAGCGGGCCGGGGCGCAGCGCAACCAGACGGCGGCGGGCTCCAAGAAGTACGCCCACCCCGACGCCGTACGCATCATGGACGCCTGGTGGCCGCTGCTGATCGAGGCCGAATTCAAGCCGGGCCTTGGCAAGGACCTCTACGACTCGCTGACGGCGCAGCTCGGCACCGACGAGTCGCCGTCGGCCGGGCACGGCCCGACCGGGGCGCACGCCGGATCGGCCTTCCAGTACGGCTGGTGGGGCTTCGCCGACAAGGACCTGCGGGCCGTGCTCGGCGAGCCCGTGCAGGGCGGGCTCGGCGAGAAGTACTGCGGCGAGGGGAAGCTGGACGCCTGCCGTGACGCGCTCCTGAGCACCCTCACGCAGGCCGCGGCCAAGCCCGCGAACGAGGTCTACCCCGGCGACGCGAGCTGCTCGGCGGGCGACCAGTGGTGCGCGGACTCGGTCATCCACCGGGCGCTCGGCGGCATCACGCACGGGCCGATCCAGTGGCAGAACCGGCCCACGTACCAGCAGGTCGTCGAGTTCCCGAAACACCGCTAGAGGAAGCGGAGTTCAGCTCCGGGCGATCCGCCCTGCGGCGAACACGACACGCGCCAGTTCCTCGTGGCAGATGTCGCTGTGCGCGCCGGAGGGCGGACCGCCGCGCCGCACCACCGCGGACGCGTCCACGCTCACGCACCCCTTGGCGGGGACGGCCCGGCCCAGCTTGATGCGTTTGGCGCCGTCCACCGCCCGGATGCCGTCGTAGCCGATGGCGCCCCAGCGCTCCCAGAGCCCGAGGAACGTCGAGGAGTCCCCGGCGAGCTTCGACGCCAGGGGATAGATCTTGCCCAGGGCGTCGTCATGACGGGAGTGGCAGGCCACCAGAGGCCCGTCGATCCGCCGCTGCACCCCGCTCAGGGCGCCGCTGCGGGAGGGCGCGTGCGGCAGGCGCTTGGAGAACGCGTAGTGCGAGAAGGCGCCCTGGAGCAGCGTCGTGGACTTCACGGTGCGCACCGACGCGGGCATCCCGCGCAGCGCGTACGACACCAGCCGTGCGCCGAAGCTGTGCCCGATGAGGTGCACCCGCACGTCCGGCGCCTCGCGGGCGAGCAGTCCGATCGCCGGGCCGAGGCCCAGCTGGCCGACCGATCCCGCCCGGCGTTTCATGGCGTAGTAGCTGGCCTGGCGCAGGAGTTCGTGCGCCCCGTTCCACAGGCGTTTGCGGACGCTGCCGAAGAGCTCCTGCTGCCCGGTCTCCTCCATCACGGCGGCGAACACCTGGCAGACCTCGACCGCGTCGTCGGTCAGCATGGCGGGCACGCCCGTCCAGATGTCGTCGGCGAAGCGGTGGGCCGCGCTGTTCTGGTGCACGGCGACGAGGTCGCGTACGTGGCGCCCGTACTCGTAGAGGCGCGTGGGCACCTCGGAGCGGTCGGCAAGGAGCGCGCCGATCCGCTGGAGCTGGGCCTCGCCTTCGGGAAACGTTCCTGCTAACAGGCGCATGGTCGGCTCGTCGAGCAGGGGGCCCGCGCCCGGCGCCGGGCCGGGGCCGGTGGCCGTCACGGAGGGTTCGAAGTCGGGGATGCGTTCGTCGGGGAAGCGGATGGCGGGCCAGAGCACGCCCACATAGCCCAGGCGCACGCGAGGACCCGCGAGTTCCTGGCACGGCGCGAAGAACCGCCGGTAGAGGTCGGTAGCCATGTCTTGGTCGTTGTTCCAGCCGTGCGCCAGGACGAGGAGATCGGTGATGCGCTCGCGGCCCGCCTCGGCGAGGAGGCGGTCACGCTGCGTGGTGTTGACATCCCCGTCGGCGTCGAAGGTCAGTTCCCAGTAGGGCTCCACGCGGTCATCGTCCTGCGGCACCGGTGTACTGACCAGATGTCCCGCAGGGGAAGCTACGCCAGTTCCCGCTCGCGTGTTTCCGGCAGCGCGAGAACACACACCAGGGACACGACCGCCATCGCGCTCACGTACCAGCCCACCGACGAGGAACCGAAAGCGGACTGGAGCCGCGTCGCCACCAGAGGGGAGACCGCGCCGCCGAGCACGCCGCCCAGGTTGTAGGCGAGCGAGGCGCCCGAGTAGCGCACGTTCGCGCCGAACAGCTCGGGCAGGTACGCGCCCATCGGCCCGTACACCACGCCCATGCAGAACAGCGCGCCGCCGATCGCCAGGGCCATGAGCACCGGCTGCTCGGTGTCCAGGAGGGGGAAGAGCACCAGGCCCCACACCACCGCGAGCCCGGCGCCCGCCAGGACCAGCCTGCGGCGGCCCGCGCCGTCGGAGCGGGTCGCGGCGAGCCAGGTACCGGCCGCGAGGAAGAGACAGGCGAGCAGCGACAGGCCCAGCATGGTGTCGCGGGAGACGCCCAGGGTGCCGGTGGCGTAGGCGAGGCAGTACGTCGTCGCCGTGTAGAAGAGGCCGTACGCCACGATCATCCCGCCCGCGCCGAGCAGCAGTTCGCGCGGATGGCGGCGCAGCACGTCGAGCGTGGGGACCTTGCTGGCCTCCTGCGCCTCCATGACCTTCGCGAAGACCGGCGTCTCGCTGATGCGCAGCCGCACGAACAGTCCGACGCCGACGAGCAGGAAGGAGAGCAGGAACGGCACGCGCCAGCCCCAGGAGCGGAACGCGTCGTCGGACAGGACGGCGGAGAGCAGCCAGAACACACCGGTCGCCGCGAAGAACCCCACGGACGGGCCGAGTTGCGGGAAGGCGGCATAGAGTCCGCGCTTCTTCTTCGGTGCGTGCTCCACCGCGAGCAGCGCGGCCCCGCCCCACTCGCCGCCGAGCCCGATGCCTTGCAGGAAGCGCAGCAGGATCAGCAGGACGGGCGCCCAGATGCCGAGCGTGCCGTAGCCGGGCAGCAGTCCGACGAGCGCCGTCGAGAGCCCCATGAGCAGCAGCGAGGCCACCAGCACCGACTTGCGCCCGACCCGGTCGCCGAAGTGCCCGAAGACCACGGAGCCGATGGGCCGCGCCGCGAACGCCACCGCGTAGGTGGAGAACGAGGCGAGGGTGGCGTTGACCGGGTCCAGGGTCGGGAAGAACGCCTCGTTCAGGACGAGGGCCGCCGCCGTGCCGTAGATGTAGAAGTCGTAAAACTCGATGGCCGTCCCGATGAAGGACGCGACGGCCACCCGGCGCATGCTCTCGGGGCTCGCGTCCGGCTGGGTCTTCTCTGCTGAGGTTTCGCTGTGCACGAGCGGCACTCAAGCGTTGGATGTATGGGGCAGTCAATAGTTGGGACGGCCTGTCTCGGCCACTGAGACCGGCTTCACGGGGACTGACGGTGAGCTGCCGTGACGTCGTGCAGGTGGACGAGGATGTCGTGCGTGGGCGCGAGCCGGATCTTGTGCGGGCCGTCCGGGTAGGCCGTGCCGATGCTCTGGGTCAGCCGGCCCTTGCCGAGCCACTTGCGGGCGGCGGCGGGAGCGCTCCTGATGTCCAGGAAGTAGTCGTCGTGCCGGACCTTGTCGAGCGTGTACTCGTTCATGCCGCGGGTGGCCGCGCCCACGGAGCGGGGCTTCCACACCTCGGACTCCGCGCTCTGCGCCATGAACGACCCCCGGGCGAAGGTGAACCCGATGCTGACGTAGCGCTTGCCGAACCGGTCGCGCAGGAAGGCGCCCTGCATCTTCGGGTAGCGCGGATCGTAACTCTCGTAGCCGACATGGGCGTTGTGGGCCGACAGGAGCACCTTGTCGCCGGTCTGCCGCTGCCACCAGGCGGTGTTCCGTGCCATGAGGCGGTCGCGGTAGAGCATGCCGTCCTTGATGCCCTCCGGGGTGTCGAAGGGGAAGGCGTAGATCGTGGCGGTCTGCGAGACGGACCGCGCGTGCTGGAGCGCGAACGTGAACTCCCGCTCTGCCGTTGTGGGTTGGAGTCCCTTCACGAGCGTCAGGGCCTCGCGCGCCTTCACGGCCAGCTTCCGCCGCTCCTCCAGGGGCCTGGCCATGTACGTGTCCCCGTCCGCGAGGCGGCGGATCGGTGCGTAGAGCCCGGTGATCCGGGGGAGCAGCGCGGGATCGTGTGCGCGGACGTAGTCCTCGACCCCGTCGAACAGCTCGTGCCCGAGCTCCGGGTAGTTGAGGTCGTCGCCCAGGAAGCGCACCGGGCGTTCCGGGTGTCCGGCGTTGTAGGCGCGCATCCAGGTCAGGAGGTCGACGTACTCCTCGGTGTCCCAGGGCGTCTTCGCCAGCTCCTTGTGCACGAGCTCGCGCACGTCCCCCTTGCCCCCGTTCACATAGGCGTCGAACCGCAGCCCCGTGGTCCAGCTGACCTCCTGGGCGAAGGTGGTGAACCCCTTCTCCTCGACGAGATAGCGGAAAACCCGGTCCTTCATCGTGAAGAACTCGTGCGAACCGTGTGTGGCCTCACCCAGGCCCACCACTTTTGCGTCACCGACCATCCGGCCCAGGGGTCGCAGGTCCCTGGTGGAGCCGCCCGGGTCGGTCGAGCGCAGGGGGTGGGCGGCGCGTTCGATCGCCGGGACCGGGTCCGCGGGTGCGGCCCGGGCCGCCTCGGGAGCCACCAGCACCCCGAGGCCGAGCGCGCCCGCCAGTGCGAGGGGGGCTGCGCGCCGTGCTGTCCGTGCCATGCGGGATCTCCTCGACTCGGGTGTACGGAGCTGAAGATCACTGTGGCGGGCCGCAGGGGGTGGCTGCCATCCGGCAGGCACCCCCTGTCCCGGTGGGGTATCCCCTACCTGCGGGTGCGTCGTGGCTGGTCGCGCAGTTCCCCGCGCCCCTCCGGGCGCTATCGGTGGCTATCGGTCACTACCGGTAGTGCAGATACCGCCTGCGCACGGCCCGGAAGCGCGCGAGATCGTCCTGCCAGCCGGCCACCACCTCGTCCGTGCCCGCCCCCGCGTCGATCATGGTGCGGACCCGCGTCGTGCCGGTCAGCTTGTCGATCCAGTTGTCGGAGCGCCAGGCGAACCCGCTCCACGTCTTCTTGGCGGTCACCAGGAGCGCGATGCCGGTGCGCACCGGGTCGTAGGCGTCGCGGTCGTGCACGTGCAGCTGGACGCCGCCGATCGTCTTGCCCTGGAACTTGGAGAACGTCGGCGCGAAGTACGCCTCCCTGAAGTGCACGCCGGGCAGCCCGGCGTCGTTGGCGGCGGCGGCCCACTTGCGGTCGATGCCCTCCGCGCCGAGCAGCTCGAAGGGACGGGTCGTGCCGCGCCCCTCGGAGAGGTTCGTGCCCTCGAACAGGCAGGTGCCGCTGTAGACCAGGGCGGTCTCGGGGGTGGGCATGTTCGGGCTCGGCGGCACCCACGGCAGCTCGGAGGCGTCGTAGAACTCCGAGCGCTTCCAGCCCGTCATCCGTACGGTCTCCAGCTCCACGGGACGCTCCAGGAACTCCCCGTTGAACAGCAGCGCGAGCTCCGTCACGGTCATCCCGTGCTGCTGCGCTATCGGCTGCCGTCCGACGAACGTGGCGAACTCCTTGTGCAGGACGGGCCCGTACGCGCCCCGCCCCGTCACCGGATTGGGCCGGTCGAGGACCACGAACCGCTTGCCCGCGAGCGCGGCCGACTCCATGCAGTCGAAGAGCGTCCAGATGTACGTGTAGAAACGCGCACCCGCGTCCTGGATGTCGAAGACGATCGTGTCGACCCCGGCGGCCGTGAAGATGTCGGCAAGCGCCTTGCCGCTCTTCTGGTACGTGTCGTAGACGGGAAGGCCGGTCGCGGGGTCGTCGTAGCGTCCCTCGGAACCGCCCGCCTGTGCCGTCCCCCGGAAGCCGTGCTCCGGGCCGAAGACCGCGACCAGGTCCACGCGCTCGTCGGCGTGCATGACGTCGACGATGTGGCGCACGTCCCTGGTGACGCCGGTCGGGTTGGTGACGATGCCGACCCGCTCCCCGTCCAGGAGCGCGTAGCCGTCGGCGGCCAGGCGCTCGAAGCCGGTGCGAAGGCGCCGCCCGCCCCCCGAGCCGCCCCCGCCTGCCGCGGCGGACGCGGGGGCCGCCGAGGTGAGGGCCGTGGCGGTGGTGGCGGCCAGCAGGCCCCGTCTGGACAGGCTGCCTCGGGACAGGTTCATGCAGAGACCTCCGTGAGCGCGGTGGCTGTCATGGCCACGCACGCTAGCGCGCGGACTCCCCGCGGGGAACGAACCGTGCTGCCCGACCCCCTTCCATCCGCACATACCGACTGGTTAGTCTGCGATCACAGCGGAGCCGCAGTCGAAGGAGACTGATCGTGGAGACCTTGCAGGACAAGGGAGTTGTCGTCACCGGTGCCGGAGGCGGGATCGGGGCCGCACTGGCCCGCCGGTTCGCCGCCGCCGGGGCGCGCGTGGTGGTCAACGACCTGGACGCCGCCAAGGCCAAGACGGTGGCCGACGAGATCGGCGCCGTCGCCGTGGCCGGCGACGCGTCTGCCGTGATGGCTGAGGTCAAAGAGGCCCTGAGCGGCACCGTCGACGTGTACTGCGCCAACGCGGGCCTCGGCTCGGGCGGCTCCGAGGCCGCCCCCGAGGAGGTCTGGGCCACGGCCTGGGACGTCAACGTCATGGCGCACGTCCGCGCGGCCCACGCACTGCTCCCCGAGTGGCTGGAGCGCGGCAGCGGCCGCTTCGTCTCCACCGTGTCGGCGGCCGGACTGCTCACCATGATCGGCGCCGCGCCCTACAGCGTCACCAAGCACGGCGCGTACGCCTTCGCCGAGTGGCTCTCGCTCACCTACCGCCACCGAGGGATCGACGTCCACGCGATCTGCCCCCAGGGCGTGCGCACCGACATGCTCGCCGCCACCGGCACCGCGGGCGACCTGGTGCTCACGCCCACCGCGATCGAGCCGGACGCCGTCGCGGACGCGCTCTTCGCCGGGATGGACGAGAACCGCTTCCTGATCCTGCCGCACCCCGAGGTCGCCGAGTACTACCGCATCCGCGCCGCCGAACCGGACAAGTGGCTCACCGGCATGAACCACATCCAGCAGAAGTGGGAGGCGGCGGAGCGGTGAGCGAGGCGACCCCGACCACGTCCGAAGCCACCCCGACCGCGTCCGTCTACGCCGCCAAGCCCTGGCTCGGCCGCCTCTCCGAGGCCCAGCGCGCCCCGATCGAGCCCGCGGCCTCCGTCGTGCACGCCTTCCGCGCCTCCGTCCTCAGGGCGCCCGAGCACCCGGCCCTCGCCTACTTCGACGGGCGCCTGAGCTACCGCGAGACGGACGCCCTCTCCGACTCCGTCGCCGGACACCTGGCCGCGCGCGGGATCGGGCGGGGCGAGAGGGTCGCGATCCTCCTGCAGAACACCCCGCACTTCGTGATCGCGCTGCTGGGCGCGTGGAAGGCCGGCGCCACGGTCGTGCCGGTGAACCCGATGTACAAGTCGGCGGAGGTGCGGCACGTCCTCGCGGACGCCGACGTGACCGCGCTGATCTGCTCGGACCGCGCCTGGGAGACGTATCTGCGCGAGACGGCCGCGGCCTCTCCCGTACGCGTCGTGCTCACCGCCTGCCAGCTCGACCTCCAGACCCGGAACGACACCCGCGTCCTCGACTTCGAGCGCCTGCCGCAGGCCTCCGACGCCGACGACCTGGTGACGGTCGCCCGGCAGGGGCTCCCGGCCCCCGGAGACCGGGTGCTCGGTCCCTCCGACATCGCGCTGATCAGCTATACGTCGGGCACGAGCGGCACCCCCAAGGGCGCCATGAACACCCACGGCAACATCACCTACAACGCCGAGCGGCAGCGCACCGGCTCCGGCATCCCGGAGGGCGCCTGCTACTTCGCGATGGCGCCGCTCTTCCACATCACGGGCATGGTCGCGCAGGTCGCGGCCTGTCTGACCAACGCGGGCACCCTCGCGCTCGCGTACCGCTTCGAGGCCGGGGTGGTCCTCGACGCCTTCGCCGAGCACAAGCCGGCGTACACCGTGGGCCCCTCCACGGCCTTCATGGCGCTGGCCGCCCACCCCTCCGTGACGCGGGAGCACTTCGACTCCTTCGTGATGATCTCCTCGGGCGGCGCGCCGCTGCCGCCCGCCCTGGTCGAGAAGTTCCGTGCGGGTTTCGGCCCCTACATCCACAACGGCTACGGCCTGACCGAGTGCACCGCGCCCTGCGCCTCCGTGCCGCCGGGCCTCCAGGCGCCGGTCGACCCGGTGTCCGGGACGCTGGCCGTCGGCGTCCCCGGCCCGGAGACGGTCGTCAGGATCGTCGACGACCAGGGCGCGGATGTCCCGTTCGGCGAGCAGGGCGAGATCACCGTGCGCGGTCCGCAGGTCGTGCCCGGCTACTGGAAGCGCCCCGACGCCACGGACGAGGCGTTCCCCGGCGGCGAGCTGCGCACCGGCGACATCGGCTTCATGGACGCGCAGGGCTGGCTCTACGTGGTCGACCGCAAGAAGGACATGATCAACGCGTCCGGTTTCAAGGTCTGGCCCCGCGAGGTGGAGGACGTCCTCTACAGTCACGCAGCCGTCCGTGAGGCGGCGGTCATCGGTGTCCCGGACAGCTACCGCGGCGAGACGGTCAAGGCCTTCGTCAGCCTGCGCCCGCAGGCGGACGTGGCTCCCGACGAGCTGGCCGCGTACTGCAAGGAACGGCTCGCGGCGTACAAGTACCCCCGCGCGGTCGAGATCCTGCCGGAGCTGCCGAAGACCACAAGTGGGAAGATCCTCCGGCGGGAACTGCGTTCCCGCAACGACGCGAGCTCTCGGCACGACGAGAGCTGAGAAACCCGAAAGGCAGGTGGCGGCAGTGGCCAGGACGACGGACGGTGACGGCACGCCCGTCCCCCAGCGGCTGCTCGCCGCCGCCACGCGGCTCTTCGCCGACCGCGGCTACGACCGTACGTCGGTGCAGGAGATCGTGGAGTCGGCAGGCGTCACCAAGGGCGCGCTCTACCACTACTTCGGCTCCAAGGACGATCTTCTGCACGAGGTGTACGCGCGTGTCCTGCGCGTCCAGCAGGAGCGTCTGGACGCCTTCGCGAACGCCGACGCGCCCATCGAGCAGCGGGTGCGGGACGCGGCGGCGGACGTGGTCGTCACGACGATCGACAACCTCGACGACGCCTCGATCTTCTTCCGCTCCATGCACCACCTGAGCCCGGAGAAGAACAAGCAGGTGCGATCCGAGCGCCGCCGCTACCACGAGCGGTTCCGCGCCCTGATCGAGGAGGGCCAGGAAGCAGGCGTCTTCTCCAAGGCGACCCCCGCGGACCTGGTGGTGGACTACCACTTCGGCTCGGTCCACCACCTGTCCACCTGGTACCGCCCGAACGGCCCGCTCACCCAGCAGCAGGTCGCCGACCACTTGGCGGACCTCCTGCTGAGGGCGCTGCGGCCGTAGTACTTACGGCCCCTACAGGTACTTCTTGAGCTCCCGCCGCGCCAGCGACCGCTGGTGCACCTCGTCGGGCCCGTCGGCCAGACGCAGAGTCCTCGCCGCCGCCCACAGTTCGGCGAGCGGGAAGTCCTGGCTCACGCCCCCCGCGCCGTGCAGCTGGACGGCCTGGTCGAGGATGTCGACGACCGTGCGCGGGGTGGCGATCTTGATGGACTGGATCTCCGTGTGCGCGCCCTTGTTGCCGACGGTGTCCATCAGCCACGCGGTCTTCAGGACGAGCAGCCGCAGCTGCTCCACCGCGACCCGCGCGTCGGCGATCCACTCCTGGACGACGCCCTGCTGGGCGAGGGGCTTGCCGAAGGCCGTACGCGCCACCGCGCGCTGGCACATCAGCTCGATGGCCCGCTCGGCCATGCCGATCAGGCGCATGCAGTGGTGGATGCGGCCCGGACCCAGGCGCGCCTGGGCGATGGCGAAGCCGCCGCCCTCCTCGCCGATCAGGTTGCTCACGGGGACCCTGGCGTGGTCGAAGACGACCTCCGCGTGCCCGCCGTGGGAGTGGTCCTCGTAGCCGTACACCTGCATCGCGCGCCGCACCTCGACGCCGGGGGTGTCGCGCGGCACGAGCACCATGGACTGCTGGCGGCGCGGGTCGGCGTTCCCGGGGTCCGTCTTGCCCATCAGGATGAAGATCTGGCAGTCCGGGTTCATGGCCCCGGAGATGTACCACTTGCGCCCCGTGATGACGTACTCGTCGCCTTCACGCTCGATGAGCGTGGTGATGTTCGTGGCGTCGGACGAGGCGACCTCCGGCTCGGTCATCGCGAACGCCGAGCGGATCTCACCGGCGAGCAGCGGCTCCAGCCAGCGCTTCTTCTGCTCGTCGTTGCCGAACTGGGCAAGGACCTCCATGTTGCCGGTGTCCGGGGCCGCGCAGTTCAGCGCGGTGGGTGCCAGATGCGGGGAGCGCCCCGTGATCTCGGCGAGAGGGGCGTACTGGAGGTTGGTGAGCCCGGCGCCGTGCTCGGCGTCCGGCAGGAAGAGGTTCCACAGGCCCTGCTTGCGGGCCTCGGCCTTCAGCTCGCCGACGATCGCCGGGGTGTCCCAGGGCGAGTCGAGGAGAGCGCGCTGCTCCTCCGCGACCTTCTCCGCCGGGTAGACGTGCTCGTCCATGAAGGTCAGGAGCCGGTCGCGCAGCTCCTCGGTGCGGGCGTCGAATGCGAAGTCCATGGCTGTCTCAGCCTTCCTGTCGTCCCTGGAGGGTGGTGAGGCCGTGCTCGATGAAGACGGGGACCAGCTCCCCAATGCGGTCGAAGCCCGCGCCGACCGTCTGGCCGAGCGTGTACCGGTAGTGGATGCCCTCCAGGATCACGGCGAGCTTGAACCACGCGAACGCCGTGTACCAGGAGACCGCCGAGACGTCGCGCCCCGAGCGCGCGGCGTACCGCTCGATCAGCTCGGCGGCGTCCGGGTGCCCGGGCGCGCCCGCCGTGGTGCTGATGGGGGAGTCGGGCAGTTCGAGCCGGGTGCTGTACATGACGAGCAGGCCCAGGTCGGTGAGCGGATCGCCGAGGGTGGACATCTCCCAGTCGAGGATCGCCTTGATCCGGTCGTCGTCGCCGATCAGGACGTTGTCGAGGCGGTAGTCGCCGTGCACGACGGTGGCCGCGGGGGAGACGGGCAGCTGCCGGCCCAGGGCGGCGTGCAGCTCGTCGATCCCCGCCAGGTCGCGGTTGCGCGAGGCGTCGAGCTGCTTGCCCCAGCGGCGCAGCTGCCGGTCCAGGAAGCCGTCGGGCCGCCCGAAGTCACCGAGGCCGACCGCCTGCGGGTCCACCGAGTGCAGGTCGACGAGGGTGTCGACGTGGCCGAGCACCGCGGCCCTGGTCCGCTCGGCGCCGAGCGGGGCCAGCTCCTGCGCGGTGCGGTAGGGCGTGCCGTCCACGAATTCCATGACGTAGAAGGGCGCGCCGAGCACGGCGTCGTCCTCGCAGAGCAGCAGCGGAGCCGGCACCGGCACGTCGGTGCCGTGCAGCGCGCTGATCACCCGGTGCTCGCGCTTCATGTCGTGCGCGGTCGCGAGCACGTGCCCGAGCGGCGGCCGCCGTACGACCCAGCGCGTCGTGCCGTCCGTGACGGCGTACGTGAGGTTCGACCTGCCGCCCTCGATGAGCCGGGCGGTGAGCGGCCCGCCCACGAGGCCCGGCCGCTCGCGGTCCAGATGGCCGCGCAACTGGTCGAGGTCGAGGCCTGGTGGATGGTCTGAGCTCATCTTCGCTCCTGGTCGGACGGTGTCGGACGGTCGTCGTCGAATGCCGCGCTGCGTCGCGCTGACGTTCATGATGCCGACCAGTCGGTATGTAGTCCAGAGCGCAGTGAGAACGTGATCAGGGTCGCGGTGGCGTCAGGACCCCCGGACATGCCGATCCCCCGCCACAGACTGCCAGTCGGCGCCCGCGCGGGGGAAGTCGGCAATGAGCCTCAGTGATCGTCCCAGTGGCCCTCGTGCGCCGCGTGCCGGTGGCCGTCGTGGACGTAGTCGACGTGGTCCCCGTGCAGCACCGAGCTGTGCCCGCAGCCCTCGCCGTGCCGGTGGTCGTGCCCCTCGTGCACGGCGTGCTCCGCGGGCTCGCACTCGTCCCAGTGACCGGAGTGCAGGCGGTGCATGTGGCCGTCGTGCGCGTAGTCGACGTGGTCGCCGTGCGGCACCTCGGCGTGCCCGCAGGCCGGGCCGTGGACGTGCTCGTGTGCGGGGTGTTCGTGGTGGAGCGTGGTCATGGCGCGTGCACCTTCTGTGAGGGCTGCGAAGGGGAGTGACCCTCTCAGGCTAGTACTCGATGCCCGTTTGATGGGGATATGGAAGCCTTGTTGATGTTTCAGCTTTCGACCACCGCACCACCGCACCCCGGCCCGCACGGGCCGTCCCACGAAGGCGCTCCCCATGAAGCCGACCTCATGAAGGCGATCAGCTACCTCCGCTACGGAGGGCCCGAAGTCCTCGAATACGGCGATGTGCGCGACCCCAAGGTCGGCCCCGACTCCGTCCTGGTCAAGGTCCGCGCCGCCTCGGTCAACCCCGTCGACTGGAAGTGCATGGCGGGCCACCTCGACGGGATCCTCGACCCCGTCTACCCGGTGATCCCCGGCTGGGACGTCGCGGGCGTCGTGGTGCAGCCGGGCGCGGCCGTCCCGGAGTTCGCGGTGGGGGACGAGGTCATCGGCTATGTCCGCGAGGACTTCCTCTCGCGCGGCACCTTCGCCGAGTACGTCGCGGCCCCGGTGCGCACGCTCGCCCGCAAGCCGCGCAACCTCACCTTCGAGGAGGCGTCCGGCCTGCCGCTCGCCGGGCTCACCGCCTTCCAGGTGATCACCAAGACGCTCGCGGTGACGGAGGGCGACGTCGTCCTCGTGCACGCGGCGGCCGGCGGGGTCGGCTCGATCGCCGTCCAGCTGGCCCGGCACGCGGGCGCCCGCGTCATCGGCACCGCCAGCGAGCGCAACCACGACTTCCTGCGCGAACTGGGCGCCGAACCGGTCACCTACGGCGACGGTCTTGCCGAACGGGTACGGGCCCTGGCCCCGGAGGGCGTGGACGCCGCCTTCGACACGGTCGGCGGCGACACCCTCAGGACGTCCGCCGCGCTCCTGGCGCCCGGCGGCCGTCTCGCGTCGATCGCGGACGGGGCGGTGATCGGGCTCGGCGGCCACTACTGCTTCGTGCGTCCGGACGCCGACGACCTCCAGCGCCTTGCGCAGCTCGCCGAACAGGACGTCGTCACGGTGCACGTCTCCGAGACGTTCCCGCTGGAGCGGGCGGCGGACGCCTACCGCCTGAACGCGGAAGGCCGTACGCGGGGCAAGATCGTCGTCACGGTGGACTGGACGTCCGAGGACGGACCCGCCGAGCACTGAGGGCGCCGTGCCCTGACGTGCGCTCAGAACACCATGGCCGTCGCGCACACCGCGAGTGCCATCGTGCACAGCGCCGCCGTCGCCGCGGCCCGCGCCGGAAGCCGCTGCGGCCTGCTGGTGGCCGCCAGGTCGGTCATCCTGCGATGCGCCACGCCCAGGAAACCGAGCCACAGGAGCAGGCAGAGGGCGCAGGCGACCACGGCCACCGCGGTGGTGCCCTCCTGGAGGGCCGCCCGCGCGGCCAGGACCGCCGCGACGGTGCAGGAGAGGGTCGTACGCCGCCACGCGAGCCGCGTGCGCTCCGGCTGGAGCCCCGGATCACGCTCCGGGGCCGCTGCCTCGCCCCGGTCCGTCACCCCTCCCACCCGAAGAGCACGACGACGACCATGGCGAGCGCCACGACCGCGACGGCCAGGCTCAGGACGGTCGGGAAGCGCGAGACGGGCAGATCCTCGCCGCGCCGCATGGCCCGCTCGCAGCGCACCCAGTGGTTGACCGCGCGCAGGGAGCTGAGCACGCCCGCGGCGAGCAGCGCGAGGGCGAGCCCGATGCGCCACCCCCAGCGCAGGTCGGGCAGGAACTGGTCCACCGCGAAACCGCCGCCGATCAGGGCGAGCGCGGTGCGCAGCCAGGCGAGGAAGGTGCGCTCGTTGGCGAGCGAGAAGCGGTAGTCGGGGGTGTCGCCCTCGTCGCGGATCCGCTCGGGCGCGAACCACAGACGAAGGCCTTGTACGAAGTTGCTCACCAGCCGACCCTAGCTGGCGCGGTATTCCCGCAGCCGCTCGTACGCGGCGAGCCCGTCCGGCACCCACGCCCACTCGCCCAGGCGCTCCTCCAGCTCCCCGTCGGTGATGAAGGCGTGCCAGTCGACCTCCTCGACCTGCGGGTCCACGGGCAGGTCGCAGCGCACTTCGTAGAGGTACGACCACCAGGTGTGCCCCGCGCCGTCGTCGTACAGGAACTTGAACAGCGGCGTGGGGCGGGGGAGTCCGCGGACGCCGAGTTCTTCCTCGGCCTCGCGCAGGGCCGCGTCGTCGTAGGACTCGCCGGCCCCGACGACTCCGCCGACGAACATGTCGTACATCGAGGGGAAGACCAGCTTGGTCGGGGTGCGCCGGTGCACGAAGACGCGGCCCCGTGCGTCCCGCGCCTGGACGAACACGCAGCGGTGGCGAAGCCCGCGCGCGTACGCCTCACCGCGCGGGGCCTCGCCCACGACCTCGTCGTTCTCGTCGACGATGGACAGGATCTCTTCACTGGGGTCGGGCAGGGGCCTGCTGTTCGTCGTCATGCCCGCCATCCAACCCCACGGCCCGGCTCACTGACCCATGACGTACTTCACGGTGGGTCCCGCGGTCCAGCCGCCGTCGACGGCGAGCTCGGCGCCCGTCACGTACGACGCGGCGTCCGAGAGCAGGAAGATCATGGCGCCCGCGATCTCGTGCGGCTCGCCGACCCGGCCCATCGGGGTGTTGGGGTAGTTGCCCTCGCCCTTCTCGATGCCCACCTGCGCGGTCATCGGGGTGTACGTCATGCCCGGGTGGACGGAGTTGACGCGGATGCGGGCGGTGCCGAGCTCCACGGCGCCGGTCTTGGTCAGACCCCGGACGCCCCACTTGGACGCGCCGTATCCCGCGGTGAGCGCGAGGCCCATCAGACCGGCCGCCGAGGAGATGTTGACGATGGAGCCGCCGCCGGCCTCCTTCATGGCCGGGATGACGCTCTTCATGCCGATGAAGACGCCGGTGAGGTTGATGTCGAGCACCTTGCGGAAGTGCTCGACGGACTCCGACTCCAGGAACTGGCCGGTGGATATACCGGCGTTGTTGACCAGGCCGTGGACCCCGCCGAACTCGGTGACCGCCAGCTCCACGACGCGCTGCCAGTCCGCCTCCGACGTCACGTCGTGGTGCGCGAAGCGGGCGCGCTCGCCGAGCTCGGCGGCGGTGACCTCGCCCTCCTTGTCGAGGACGTCGGTGAGGACGACGTTCGCACCGGCGGCGACCGCCTGGCGCGCCGCCTCGGCGCCCAGGCCGCGCGCCGCGCCGGTGATGATGACGGTCCTGCCGGTGAGGTCGTGCGGTTGGCTCATGGTTCTCTCCGTGGGGCTGGGGCCCGCAGCAGGGCCGTGGTGGTCTCTACGAGGTCGGCGAGGAAGAGCTCCTCGCCGGTCAGGGGGGTGGTCCCGGCCAGGTACTGACCGGCGCGGTCGGCCATGGCGGCGCCGACGAGGGTGAGGGCCAGGTCGAGGCGTTCGAGCCGGACCGGCTCCGGGAGTGCGCCGAGGCAGTCCTCCGCGCGGCCGATGAGCTCCCAGTAGACGGTGCCGTCGATGGTGGGGTGCGGGGTCCGGGTGCGCACGCCGCTCTCGTGGCTGAGCTGGGCGGAGATGCGCAGACAGCGGCGGCCCCGCTCGGTGCGCAGCTCGCTGGCCTCCGCGGCCACGAGGGCGGCGAGCAGCCCGCGCAGTCCGTCCGGCGCCTGCTCCAGCTCCGCCGCGAGCACCTTCTCCGTACGGGTCTGGCGCTCGGCCATGACGGCGTCCACCAGGGCGGCCCGGCTGCCGAAGTGGTACTGCACGGCGGAGGGGTTGCTCTGCCCCGCGAGCCGCACGATGTCCCGCAGCTGTGCGCCGTGCACGCCCTGAGCGGCGAATACTTCCTCGCCCGCGCGGATCAGCTTCTCGCGCGTCTCGGGTCCCGATGTCCTGGCCATGACGCCATAGTAATGCTGGCCATTATTAAATGCGAGGCCGTGATCCCCGGTGATCCCCGGCGATCCCGAGGTTCCGCGAGCCAGACGGTTGACGCAGGTCCCGCCGTTGCACAGGATCTGAACTCACCAGTAAGCCCCTGCTTAGGAGGAACCCCGGGATGGCCTACGACGCAGACGTCATCGTGATCGGCGCGGGTCTCGCGGGCCTCGCGGCCACCGCGGAACTCGTCGACGCGGGCCGCCGGGTCATCCTTCTCGACCAGGAGCCCGAGCAGTCGCTCGGCGGCCAGGCGCACTGGTCCTTCGGCGGGCTCTTCTTCGTCGACTCCCCGGAGCAGCGCAGGCTCCGCATCAAGGACTCGCACTCCCTGGCCCTCCAGGACTGGATGGGCACGGCCGCCTTCGACCGCCCCGAGGACCACTGGCCGCGCAAATGGGCCGAGGCGTACGTCGACTTCGCGGCGGGCGAGAAGCGGCCCTGGCTGCACGGGCAGGGCGTGCGGTTCTTCCCCGTGGTCGGCTGGGCCGAGCGCGGCGGCTACGACGCGCAGGGGCACGGCAACTCCGTGCCGCGCTTCCACATCACCTGGGGCACGGGACCCGGCCTCGTCGCCCCCTTCGAGCGCCGGGTCCGCGAAGGCGTCGCCCGCGGCCTGGTCCAGCTCAAGTTCCGCCACCGTGTCTCCGGGCTCTCCCGCAGCGCGGGCAGCGTCGACACCGTCACCGGCGAGATCCTGGAGCCCTCCGACGCCGAGCGCGGCACGGCCAGCAGCCGCGAGGCCACCGGGTCCTTCGAGTTCCGGGCCCAGGCGGTGATCGTCACCTCCGGCGGCATCGGCGGCAACCACGACCTCGTACGCGCGAACTGGCCCGAGCGGCTCGGCACCCCGCCGCAGCGGATGGTCTCCGGCGTGCCCGCGCACGTCGACGGGCGGATGCTCGGCATCACCGAGGAGGCGGGGGCGCGGCTCATCAACCGCGACCGCATGTGGCACTACACCGAGGGCATCCAGAACTGGAACCCCATCTGGGACAACCACGGCATCCGCATCCTGCCGGGCCCCTCGTCCCTCTGGCTCGACGCGCGCGGCGACCGGCTTCCCGTGCCGCTCTTCCCCGGCTTCGACACCCTCGGCACGCTCGAACACATCATGAAGTCCGGGTACGAATACACCTGGTTCGTGCTCAACCAGCGCATCATCGGCAAGGAGTTCACGCTAAGCGGCTCCGAACAGAACCCCGACCTCACCGGCAAGTCCGTGCGCGGCGTCATCGACCGGGCGCGCGCCGACGTGGCCGCCCCGGTGAAGGCGTTCATGGACAACGGCGCCGACTTCGTCGTGGAGAAGGACCTCTCCTCCCTGGTGCGCGGCATGAACGCGCTCACCAAGGAACCCCTCATCGACGAGGCCGCGCTGCGCCGCACGATCACCGCGCGCGACCGCGAGATCGCCAACCCCTTCACCAAGGACCTCCAGGTCACCGCGATCCACGGCGCCCGCAAGTTCCTCGGCGACCGGCTCATCAGGGCCGCGGCCCCGCACCGCATCCTCGACCCCAAGGCGGGTCCGCTCGTCGCGGTGCGGCTCAACATCCTCACCCGCAAGACCCTCGGCGGCCTGGAGACCGACCTGTCCTCGCGCGTCCTGACCGAGGGCGGTCAGCCGCTCCCCGGTGTGTACGCGGCGGGGGAGGCGGCCGGATTCGGCGGCGGGGGAGTGCACGGCTACCGCTCGCTGGAGGGCACCTTCCTCGGCGGCTGCCTCTTCTCGGGGCGCACGGCGGGCCGCGCCGCCGCCAAGTCGGTGAGCTGACAGGGGCGTTCGTCGCATCACGCAGTGATCGTCGCCGCTTGTCCGAATCGTGTCCTGGCGGGTAACTCCGCAGGTGGGAGGTGAAGTCCGGAGATTTTGAAACGAGTTGGTGAAGGGCGTGGACGTAGGCTGACCTTGACTGGAGGGCCGCCTACCGGTTTGCTGTGCGTGATCATCCGTACGCGAGCCGCGCCGGGGAGGAAGTCCCGCGGTGTCACCACCCCCACCCCCCCTCGGCCGATCCCGCAAGCGGGCGGCCCACGCCTTCGACCCCGCGCTCGACGACGCCGAACTCGCTGACGCGCGCACCGCACTGACCCAGGGCCGCTGGAGCGAGGTCCGCGCGCTGCTCGCCGCCACCGGCGACGACTGGGACCGCAGGGGCCACCGCTTCGACGTGCTCGCGCAGGAGCAGACCACCGCCGCCTGGGTCCGTGACTGGCAGCTCGCCGAGCCGGAGAGCACCGATGCCGCCCTGCTGCTCGCCTACGCCTCTGTGCACCGCGCGCTGCGCGGCAAGGGGCGCTCGGAGAAGGCGCGGGACGCCTGCCGCGCGGTGGCCGCGCTGCTGCCCGCCGACCCGACGCCGTGGCTCGCGCTGCTGACCCTGGAGCGCTCCCTGGGCCGCGAGGAGGACGTGGTCCGGCTCTTCGACGAGGTCCGCCACCGGCACCCCGAGCACCACCACGCCCACCACCTGATGGTGGCCAGGCTCGCCGAACGGCGCCCCGCCGCGGGCCAGGACCCCCTGCACGAGGTGTACGACTTCGCCGCCTGGGCCGCCGAACAGGCGCCCGCCGATTCGCCGTTGGCGGTCCTGCCCGTCGTCGCCCACGCCGAGCGCTACCG
>NZ_JBNNJZ010000057.1:0-31695 GCF_050270335.1 Streptomyces sp. NPDC059900 | reverse complement strand
CCCCTGGCCCACGCTGCTCTGGGCCACGGGCCGCGGGGAACTCCCGGGCCACCCCCGCGTGACCTCCTGGCGCTGGTACGGGGAGCCGCGCGGTGCTTGAGCGGTTCAACCAGGCCATGGAGCAGATCGAGAGTCATCTCGATCAGCAGATCGACGTGGCCGACCTGGCGCGGACCGCGGTGACGTCGGAGTACCACTTCCGGCGGCTGTTCTCCGGCCTCGCGGGGCTGCCGCTCTCGGAGTACATCCGGCGCAGGCGGCTGACCGTCGCGGGCGGCGAGGTGCTTGCCGGGGAGCGGACGCTGCTCGACATCGCCGTGCGGTACGGCTACTCGTCGGGGGAGGCCTTCGCGCGGGCGTTCCGTGCCATGCACGGGGTCGGGCCCGGCGAGGCAAGGCGCGGCGGCGCGACTCTGCGGTCCCAGCCGCGGATGTCCTTCCGCCTCGTCGTCGAGGGGAGCAGCAGCATGCGGTACAGGGTCGTGGAGAGGGACGCGTTCCGGATCGTCGGCAGGAAGGCGCGCGTTCCGCTCGTCCACGAGGGCGTGAATCCGCATATCGCCGGGTTCATCCGGGGGCTCGGCAAGGAGACGCTGCGGCGCATCGAGAGCCTGTCGGACCAGGAGCCGCGGGGGATCGTCTCGGTGAGCGACGATCTGGACGAGAGCCGCGCCGAGGGCACCGAACTCGACTACTGGCACGGCGCGGTGAGCGGCGCCGACGCGCCCGACGACATGGACGTGCTCGGCGTCCCGGCCGGGTCATGGGCCGTCTTCGAGAGTGCGGGGCCGTTCCCGCAGACGTTGCAGCATCTGTGGCGGGACGTGTTCACGCAGTGGTTTCCGTCGAACCCGTACCAGAGCAGGCCGGGGCCCGAGATCCTGCGGACCCTGCTCTCGGACGACGGGACACACGCGGACGCCGAGCTGTGGATCCCGGTGGAGCGGGCGGCGCTCTGAGCGACGGCGGCTGCACGACGGCGGCTGCACGACGGCGGCGCGTGAGGGCCTGCGAGGACCCTCACGCGCCGCCGTCCCGCTCCGCCGGTCAGCAGTTGCCCCGCGCCGGCTTCCCCGCGAACCGCTCCGCCAGCCAATTCGCGGCCAGCGGCGACTGTGTGATGACCCCAGAGACGTGCTCGCCGAGCGGGACCGTGTGCCACTCGACGTTCGCGCCCCTGGCGCACCAGTCCTTGCGGACCTGCTTGCCCACGCCGTACGGGATCAGCTCGTCGGTGATCACGTGATACTGGTACACCGGCGCGTCCGGAGCCCGCGTGCCGACCGCCGACTCGCGCAGGCGCTGCTGCCAGTCGGGCTGGTCGAGGGGGTTCTTCACCGTCATGTCGGAGATCTTCTTGAAGGCGCCGAGCACCGCGCCGTCCGCCACGCAGCTGTTGCGCAGGGTGCCGGTCAGCTTCTTGCCCGCGGGGTTGAGGTAGGACTCCAGGTCCAGTTCGGGGAAGGCCGCGTTCTGGCCGATCGCGGCCATGAAGATCAGGCCGGAGCCGTACGAGCCGTCGTTGAAGTCCGCCACCTTCATCAGGTCGCCCGGGATACCGCCGGTGGCCGTGCCCTTCACCTTCAGGTCGGGGGCGTACGAACCGTGCAGCTCGGCGGCCCAGCCTGAAGCCTGGCCGCCCTGCGAGTAGCCCATGATGCCGACCGGGGTGTCCTCGCCGAGCCCCGCTTCGGGGAGGCGGATCGCGGCGCGGGCGGCGTCGAGCATGGCGTGCCCCTCGGCCCTGCCGACCGTGTAGGTGTGGTCGCCGGGGGTGCCGAGGCCCTCGTAGTCCGTCACCGCCACCGCCCAGCCGCGCAGGGTGAGCTGCTGGATGAGGTTGGCTTCGAGGGTCGTGCCCTTGGGGAAGCCTGCGCTCGGGGCACAGTGATCGCCCATGCCGATCGTCCCGACGGCGTACGTGATGAGGGGGCGGGGTCCCTTCCGGCCGTCCTGCGGCACGATGACGGTGCCGGAGACGGTGTTCGGCTCGCCCTTCGCGGTCGTCGAGCGGTAGTTGATCTTCCAGGCCTTGGTGTTGGTGGGCTGGCCGGGCAGGGGATGGAAGCTGCTCGGCGCGGAGCTGACGACATCTCCGGGGGCGGCGGCCTCCGCCGCCGGGGCGGCCTGCGCCGTGACCGGAGTGACGCCCGCAAGTCCGAGCGCGGCCACCAGGGCCAGGGCTCTTGCGCTGGTACGTACGTGCATACGACTCTCCCAACTACTGTCACGACAACTGCCACCACTACTGCCACCACTGCTGGCACCGCTGTCACCGGCCGGGGTGTTCAGGCGAAGACCGTAGTGAGTGAGGGGCGGGTCGGGCGCTGGCCGGGGCGCTCAGCTTCGTTGACCCTGGTTCTCATAGCGGTAGGCGCCCGGTGTCGTCCCCGTCCACCGGCGGAACGCCCGGTGGAATGCCGTGTCCTCGGAGAAGCCGAGCCGCGCGGCGAGATCGGCGATCGGCTCCGCGCCCTCCGCGAGGCCCGCGATCGCCGCGTCCCGGCGTACGGCGTCCTTCAACTCCTGGTACGAGGTGGACTCCCGGGCCAGGCGCCGCCGCAGCGTCGCGGGGCTCACCGCGAGGCGGGCGGCGATCTCGCCGAGGGAGGGCAGCCGGGGCGAGGTGCGCAGGGCGCGGGTCAGGGCGCGCCGCACCTGCTCGGCGACCGTCGTCCCGTACTCGCGCCGGGAGAGGAGGTCGAACGGCGCGCGGTTCAGCATCCCCTCCAGGGCCGCCTCGTCCCGGATCAGGGGGGCGGCCAGCCAGTGCTCGTCGAAACCGGCGCCGGTGCGGGGTGCGCCGAAGCGGACGGTGCAGCCGAAGAGCAGTCCGTACTCGTCCTTGTGCGGGGGCGGCGGATGCCCGAACTCCGCCCAGTGGAGCGGGATGCGGCGCCCTATCAGCCAGCTGCACAGGCGGTGCCAGATGATGACGAGACACTCGGCGAGGAAGTAGTCGTGTTCGAGGTCGTTGCGCACGGCGAAGACGGCGTCGCCCTGACCGGCGGGGCCGCTGGTGCCACCGATGCCGCCGGTGCCGCGGCGCTCAAGGGTGAAGTCGGGGCCGCCGGGGAACAGGCCGTAGAAGGTGGCGGCGCGCTCCATGGCGGCGCCGAGATCGCGGCAGCCGATGGACGCGTGGCACATCATCGCGAAGGTGCCGGGCCTGCTGGCGGCCGAGCCGAGGCCGAGGAACTCGTCGCCGGTGGCGCGGTACAACTCCCGGAAGAGGCGCGCGAACTGCACCTCGGTGATGCGGGCGCGGTCGTCGCCGAGGAGGAGCGGGGGGATCTGGGCGGTGCGGAGCAGCGGGACGGTGTCGATTCCGTGCCGTTCGGCGCCGTGCAGCATGGCGCGGACGTGGTGGACGGTGATGGTCCGGCTCGGCATGGGGAGTCCCTCCCCAGTCCGGCGGCTTCTCGAACTCGACGCTCCCACTTCCCGCGTCCGCTTAACTCGTCGACTTCGCGCCTCCCGCGCCCCGCTTGAGCTCCGCGGCCAACCCCGCTGACGCTTCCCGTCATCCCGCGAGGGGCGGCACTGTCCTTAGCGTCGTACGCATGCAGCCGACGGAGCGCCCCGAGACCCTGGCCGTCCTCACCGAATGGGCGGCCGACCGCCACGGCAAGCTGCCCGCACTCCGCTTCAGGTCCGCGGATTCCGGCGGCGGCGGGACGTGGGAGCAGATCTCGTACGAGGAACTGCGAGCCCGCGTACGTGACTTCGGCTCCCGGCTGCTCGCGCTCGGCGTCCGCCCGGACGACCGCGTGGCGATCCTCGCCGAAACCCGCCCCGAGTGGACCTACGCCCACTTCGCCGCGTTCGCGGCGGGCGCGGTGGTCGTCCCCGTCTACCCGACGGCGGGCGACGAGGAGGTGGAGTGGGTCATCAAAGACTCCGGCACCTCGGTGGTGCTCTGCGAGAACGCCACCCAGGCGGAAAAGATCACCCGCCTCACCCCCCGCCTCCCAGGCGTACGACACGTACTGGTCATGACGGACGACGGAGACGACCGAGACGACCGAGACGACCGAGACGACCGAGACGGCGGAGACGGCGGACCGGGCCCGGATGGGGCCGGGGGTGCCGAACAGCCGACCCCGGAAGACCTGCTGGCGCGCGCCCGTGCCCGGACCCCCGACGACCCGGCCACCATCATCTACACCTCCGGGACCACCGGTCTGCCCAAGGGATGTCTGCTCACCCACGGCAATCTCGGTGCCGTTCAGTCCGCCACGCTGCCCCTGATCCAGGGCGGGCCCGATGACTCCACGTATCTCTATCTTCCGCTCGCCCATCTCCTCGCCCAGCTCATCGAGTTCACGACCCTCGTCCAGGGCGGCGAGCTCTGCTTCTTCGGGGGGAAGATCGAGAACGTGGTCGCCGAGCTGGCCGAGGCCAGGCCCACGCATCTGCCCTCCGTACCGCGCCTGTTCGAGAAGGTGTACTCCGTCGTGCTCTCCCTCGCGGAGTCGCAGGACGGCGGCCGCGCACGCTTCGAGGAGGCGATACGCATCGGCGTCCTCGCGGCGGACGGCGTCCTGCCGCCCGAGCTCCAGGACGCGTACGACGCCGCGGACAAGGCCCTCTACAGCCTGGTCCGGCAGGCGCTCGGCGGGCGCGTGCGGTGGGCGCTGACCGGCGGCGCCCCCATCGCCCCGCACGTCATCGACTTCCTGCGGGCCTGCGGGATCGCGTTCTTCGAGGGGTACGGGATGACCGAGTCGGCCGGTGTCATCAGCCTCAACCACCCGGGCGCCGTCCGCTACGGCACGGTCGGCCGCCCCGTAGCCGGCTGCGAGGTCCGTATTGCCGACGACGGAGAGATCCTGGCCCGCGGCGCGATGATCTTCCCCGGCTACCACGCCGACCCGGAATCCACCCGGGACGCCCTGGACCACGAGGGCTGGCTGCACACCGGCGACCTGGGTGCCCTCGACGCCGACGGCTACCTCAGCATCACCGGCCGCAAAAAGGACCTGATCATCACCTCCGGCGGCAAGAACCTCACCCCGTCCCTGAGCGAACTCGCCGTGCAGCGCTCCCGGTTCGTGTCGCGAGCCGTGATGGTGGGGGACAACCGCCCCTACCCGGTGGCCCTGATCACCCTGGACGCGGAGGAGATCGGCGGCTGGGCCGGCCGTGAGGGCATCGGACTGACCGAGCCGCCTTCGCGCGACCCCCGCGTCCGCGCCCTCGTCCAGGCCGCCGTGGACGCGGCCAACGCGGAGGTCTCGCGCCCGGCCCGCATCCGCGATTTCGCCCTCATCGACGAGGACTTCACGGTGGAGGACGGACTGCTCACGCCGAGCCTGAAGGTGCGCAGACGGGCGGTGACGGAGCGGTACGCGGAACTGGTCGACGGGCTGTACGGGAACGCGGCGTCCGCGAAGGGCGAGCCGCCGGTCAGGACACCCCCGCAAGACGCAACAGCGCCGTAGTCGCCGCCGCGCCCACCACGACCACGGCGAACGGCGCCCTGCGCCAGGCAAGCACTCCGCCGGCCAGGACCCCGAGGGGCCGCGCCCACCCGGCGAAACCGTGCCCCTCGGTGAGCGCGCCCGTGGCGAGCAGCGCGACGAGCAGGACGGTGGCTGCGACGGTCAGCAACTCCTGTACGCGGGCGGGCAGTTCGACGCGTCCGTGCAGCAGGGGCCCTGCGAGACGGAAGGCGTACGTTCCCGCGGCGAGGACGAGGACGCAGGCGAGGTAGGCGTTCACGAGTCACTCCTCAGGGAATCGGGGCGGCCGGGGCGGGAGACACCGGGGCGGCCGGAGCGGGAGACAGAGCGCCGCCCGGGCCCCCGCCGCGCCGCAAGCAGCCCGAGCAGGGCAAGCAGCACCGGCACCCCGGCAGGCAGCACGGGCGCGGCGGCGACCGCGATCACCGCGCCGGCGGCCGCGGCCCGCCGCGTCATGCTGTCGGCCCGAAGGGCGGGCAGGACCAGGGCGAGGAGCACCGCGGGGAACGCGGCGTCGAGCCCGAAGCGGGCGGTGTCGCCGATGACGGACCCGGCCAGCGCACCGCCGAGAACGCTGACGTTCCACACGGCGAACAGACCGAGCCCGGATATCCAGAACGCGGCCTTGCGACGCTTCAGGTCGGGCTGGGCGAGCACGAACGCGGCGGTCTCGTCGGTGATCAGGTGCGCGCCGAAGAACCGCGCGGTCCTTGACCGGCCCAGGCTGTCCGCGACGGCCAGGCTGAACGCCGCCGTACGGGAGTTGAGCAGCAGACCGGTTGCCGTCGCGGCCACCGGACCGCCGCCCGCGGCAAGGATGCCGATGGCGCTGAACTGGGCGGAGCCCGCGTACACGAGCAGCGACATCAGGACCGGAACCCACACGGGCAGGCCGCCCGCGACGGCGATCGCGCCGAAGGAGACACCGACGACGGCGTCGGCGAGCCAGACGAGGGCGATGTCGCGCAGGACGCCGCGCGGCAGCTGGGAAAGGCGGACGAACCCTTCGTTCGTTCGCTCTGGCGGGCTAGATGTTCGGTGTGGCGAACGCATAGGAGTACGATGGCTGTAGCGGATGGTGTTCGTCAAGCCGAACGAAAGGTCCGCTGTACCGAACGCCAGCCGGTGTGGGGCGAAGGAGCGCAAGCAATGACCGACGGCAAGGCTTCCGGGACGCTGCCCAGGGAATGGGTCGCCGCCTCCCTGCGCCGCGAGCGCACCAAGGCGGGGATCTCCCTCTCCGAGCTGGCCAAACGGGCCGGGATCGCGAAGTCGACGCTCTCCCAACTGGAGGCGGCCACCGGCAATCCGGGGATCGAGACGCTGTGGGCCCTGGCCGTGGCGCTCGGTGTGCCGTTCAGCGTCCTCGTGGAGTCACCCGCGCCCGCCGTGACGGTGATCAGGGCCGGGGAAGGCCCGACCATGCACGCCGAACAGGCTTCGTACGCCGGTACGTTGCTCTCGGCGGGCCCCTCCGGCGTCCGGCGCGACATCTACCACGGCGCGTTGGAGCCGGGCTCGGTGCGGGAGTCGGAGCCGCATATCCCCGGGTCCATGGAGCACCTGGTCATCTCCACGGGCCGCCTGCTGGCGGGCCCACGCGACGCGACGGTGGAACTGGCCGTCGGCGACTACATGTCGTACAGAGGCGACGTCCCCCACCTCTACGAGGCCCTTGAACCAGGCACAACCTTCGTATTGATCATGCAACACGTGTAACTGCCACACCCGAAGAGGCACGGGAAACCGCGCCCGAAGGGGCGCGGGGAACTGCGCGACAAGCCCCAACGCACCCGCAGAAGACCAGAAAGCCCCCAGAACCAAAGGCCCAGGGGCCAGAAAAAGGCAGGGGCCCCGCCAACCCGCACAAAGCGGGAAGGCAGAGCCCCTTGGGTACTGCTATCCATGTCCGGATCAAGTCACCGGAACTGTCACACGCCCCATTCGCATGGGGCGCCCCACTACATGGGGGTGACGTTCTCCGCCTGCGGACCCTTCGGGCCCTGCGTGACGTCGAAGCTCACGGCCTGGTTCTCCTCGAGGGAGCGGAAGCCGTTTGCGTTGATCGCGGAGTAGTGGACGAAGACGTCGGGGCCTCCGCCTTCCTGGGCGATGAATCCAAAGCCCTTTTCGGCGTTGAACCACTTCACGGTTCCGGTAGCCATAAGCCCTCCTTGGGCCAAAGGGTTGCCCTGCTCCAGAACCTGCGATTGTTGAAACAACTGCATAAGTCTGAAAACGACGAGAGCCCGCGGGTCACATGACTCCGCAGGCTCTGTACTGCAAGGGAAACCAAACTGCAACTTGCGGCGAGCTTAGCACGCAGGCAGCCGAAAGCAATAGGGGGCAAGATCACGTCACCCGGATGTTTGACGGACCCCCCAGAGGGGTTGACGGACCAGGTCGGAAGCTCTTGACAAGCGCGGGATCGGGGCCCCGCTTTCTGCACCGTACCGCAAGGGGGCTAGCCTCCCCGATGTGGACAATTCTCCCGTTGACACCATCGCCGGGGCAGGCTCGGATCAGCCCCCCGGCCATCACCGCACCCCCCGGCCGCGCGTCGGACACATTCAGTTCCTGAACTGCATGCCTCTGTACTGGGGTCTCGCGCGCACCGGAACGCTGCTCGACTTCGAGCTCACGAAGGACACCCCTGAGAAGCTCAGTGAGCAGTTGGTGCGGGGTGATCTCGATATCGCACCCGTGACGCTCGTCGAGTTCCTCAGGAACGCCGACGATCTGGTCGCTTTCCCCGATCTCGCGGTCGGCTGCGACGGCCCGGTGATGTCCTGCGTGATCGTCTCGCAGGTACCCCTCGACCAGCTGGACGGCGCGAGGGTCGCGCTCGGCTCGACCTCGCGCACCTCCGTGCGCCTGGCGCAGCTGCTGCTCGCCGAGCGCTACGGCGTGCAGCCCGACTACTACACGTGCCCGCCCGACCTCGGTCTGATGATGCAGGAGGCGGACGCCGCCGTGCTCATCGGGGACGCGGCGCTGCGGGCGAACCTGATCGACGCTCCGCGCCTCGGTCTCGACGTATACGACCTGGGCGAGATGTGGAAGGAATGGACGGGTCTGCCGTTCGTCTTCGCGGTCTGGGCGGCCCGGCGGGACTACGCGCAGCGCGAGCCCGCGGTCGTGCACGCGGTGCACAGGGCGTTCCTCGCCTCGCGTGACCTCTCCCTGGAGGAGGTCGGCAAGGTCTCCGAACAGGCGGCGCGCTGGGAGGCCTTCGACGCCACCGTCCTGGAGCAGTACTTCACGACGCTCGACTTCCGTTTCGGGAGCGCGCAGTTGAAGGGCGTCGAGGAGTTCGCGCGCCGGGTGGGCGAGACGACGGGATTCCCCGCGGACGTGAAGGTGGAACTCCTGGAGTCGCACCCCTAGTACGCGACTAGCAGGGCATGGCTGTACGCCTCAACCACCGGGCGTACGCGCGGACTACGCTGAGCTGCAGACAATGCCTGCGGCGCGTGCGGCCGCGGCCGTGCGGCGCGTCCGGGGGAGGCCTTCGTCATGCACCCGCTCGATCCCGGCGAACCGACCGTCATCGGGCCCTACCGGCTGCTCGGCCGACTCGGCTCGGGCGGTATGGGCCGGGTCTACCTGGGGCGCAGTTCCGGCGGCCGTACGGTCGCGGTGAAGGTCGTCCATCCGCACTTCGCGCTCGACGAGGAGTTCCGCGCCCGCTTCCGGCGGGAGGTGGACGCGGCGCGGCGGGTGGGCGGCGACTGGACGGCGCCGGTCCTCGACGCCGACCCGGAGGCGGCGGTTCCGTGGGTGGCCACGGGATATGCGGCGGGGCCTTCGCTGGCGGAGGCGGTACGCGACCTGTCGCCGCTGCCCGCTCATTCCGTACGCGTCCTGGTGGCGGGCCTCGCCGAGGCGCTGGCCCACGTACACGGGCTCGGCCTTGTCCACCGTGACGTGAAGCCGTCGAACGTGCTGCTCACGATGGACGGCCCCCGCCTGATCGACTTCGGCATCGCGCGGGCCACGGACGGCACGGCCTCGCTGACGTCGACCGGGGTCTCCGTCGGCTCGCCCGGCTACATGGCGCCGGAGCAGATCCTGGGCAGGGGCGTCGCGGGCGCGGCGGACGTCTTCTCGCTCGGAGCCGTCCTGGTGTACGCGGCGACGGGGGCGTCCCCTTTCCCGGGCGACTCCTCGGCGGCGCTGCTCTACAAGGTGGTGCACGAGGAGCCGGAACTGGGCTCGCTGGACGGAGAGTTGGGCGACCTGGCCCGGCAGTGCCTGTCCAAGGACCCCGCCGAACGCCCGGCCCCGGACGAGATCGCCCGACGCCTGGCGCCCTTGGGTGCGGACGCGCTGGTGGCGGCGGGGTGGCTGCCGGGGCCGCTGGTGGAGCGGGTGAGCCGGAGCGCCGTACGGATCCTGGACCTGGAGACGGACGGGGTCGGGGCCGGGGCCGGGGTCGCGGAGCAGCCTTCGGGCCCTGTGCCGTTCGGCAGTCCGGCGGCGGTGGGCAGCGGCTCCTTCGGCCCGCCGGACCCTTCGTACGCTCCGGTTCCTCCGGCGGCGAACGTCCCTGCGCAGACGCCGGCCAAGCCGTCGGCGTCGCCCGGCCGGGTCACGGTGTCCGTCGCCGCGACGTCGACGCCCGACGGGGCCGACGGGCGTGGCCGCAAGGTCAGTTGCACGCTGGTCCTCGGGGTGGCGGGCGCGCTGGCCGCGGTGACGGTGGGCTCCGTCTTCGTGTTCGGGCTGCTTCCCGGGAACGGCGAGAAGTCGAGCGACGCGGGCCAGGGGCAGCCCCCGGCCGCTTCCGCGAGCGAAAAGCCCGGCGACGGCGGAACATCGGAAGACGAAGCGGGCAAGGTCCCCGCCTCCTACCGCGGCACCTGGGAAGGCCAGGCGGTCGCGGCGAACGGCGCGGTCCCGATGGGTACGTTCCGCCTCGAGGTCGAGCAGGGCAAGGTGGGCGAGCGCTTCGCCGTCATGACCCAGACCGACCAGTTGGGCGGGGTCTGCGCGGTGGACCTGACCCTGAAGTCGGTGTCGGACAAGGAGATCGTGGCGCAGGGCAAGGGCCAGGCGGACAGCGCCGCCCAGTGCACGAAGAACACCCACACGGTCCGCCTCCGCCCCAAGGGCGACGACCTGATGTACCTCTCGGAGAACGCGGAGTCGGGCAACCCGGAAGCGCGGCTCTCCCGTACATAAGCCCGTACATAAGCCCGAACCCAAGCCCGTACCCAAGCCCGAGCCGAACGGCCTTTCCCGCCCACCCGATTGCCCCGGAGCAAAGGACGGACGGGAAAGCCGCGCGCGCTACATCGGCGTCGTGACGGTGACCGGCTCCCCGCTGCCCGTGTACAGCAGGCCCTTCCCCGGAGCGATCGGGCCGCCGACCATGCTCCGGGTCGTGCGGATGCCGATCAGTTCGCCGCTGGAGGAGTCCTGGGGCGAGAGCAGGATGCCCCGGCGGCCCTTCTTCGCCTCCACCTGCCAGCCGGAGAAGCCGCCGCACACCTCCTCCTCGTCGCCGCCGATGACGAGCCCGAGCCCCCGCTCGGAGCCCCGCTGCACGAGGCGCTTGAACTCGCGCTCGGCGTCGCAGTCCTCAAGGACCTCACCGTCGTCGACGATCCACACGATCGGATCCTCCGGCGTCGCCGACTCGACGACCTCCTTGAAGTCGTCGCTCTCGATGTCGTCGTCCTTGAAGACCTTCAGCACACCCTCCTGGCCCTCCAGCTCCCGCAGCGGCGAAGGCCGGGGGGCGGCGATGACCAGGCGTACGCCCTGCGTCATGTACGAACGCGCGATGTTCATCAGGGTCGTGCTCCGGCCGGACTTGGCCGGGCCCGCGACGACGAACGTGGGCACACCCTGCGCCAGGTCAGGCCCGAAGCCCATGATGTCGTCGCCGCCGATGCCCGCCAGCGCCCACAGCTTGGAGCGCGAGGCCTCCGGGTCCCGCATCTCCCACGCGTCGGCGAAGCCGATCCGGCTCGGCAGGCTGTCCACCCGGAACGGCTTGCGCGCCCGCGGCACATCCGCGTCCCGCACGGCCGCCGCCTCGCCGATCTCGGAGAGCGCCGCGGCCTGGCCCTGGCCCGTGGAGTCCTCGGCGAGCAGCGCGAACTGCGTCTCCGTGCCGTGCTCGTTCTTGAAGCCGCGGCCCGGCGGAATCTCCTCCGGCACCTTGCGTGCGTTCATGCCGAGCATCGAGAAGTCGGAGCGGTCGGCGAGCCGCAGGCCGTACTTGTCCTCGGTGAGCGAGGCCATGCGGCCGATGAGGACCTGGCGGTCACCGGTGATGACCAGGTGGATGCCGACGCTCGCGCCTTCCCGCATCATCGCCTGGAGCTCGTCGGTCAGCTCGCCGTGGTCGTACTCGCCGAGGGTCGGCAGCCAGCCCTCCCAGCGGTCGAGCAGCACGACGATGTGCGGAAGGCGCTCGTCGTCCGGCACCGCGGCCCGCTGCTCGCCGATGTCGGCGAAGCCCTTGTCGGCCAGGAGATCCTGGCGGCGCGTGACTTCGCCCTTGAGCCGGGTGATGAGCCGCACCGCACGCTCGGTCTGGTTACGGCTGACGACGGCCCCGCAGTGCGGAAGCCGGGTCAGCGCGTTGAGCGCGCCGTTGCCGCAGTCGATGCCGTAGAGGTGGACGTCCGCCGACGAGTGCGTACGGGCGATGGAGCCCGCCATCGTCCGCAGGATCTGCGAGCGGCCACTGCGCGGGGCACCGCCGATGAGCAGATGCCCGAACGTCTCGAAGTTGACCGCGACCGGGCGGCGCGCCTGGTCGGAGGGGATGTCCTCCAGGCCGAACGGCGCGGGCGCGAGCGCACCCGGCTTGTCGCTCGCGAGCGGCTGCGGGATCTCGTCGAGCTGGAGCTGCTCGGAGAGCGCCGGCAGCCACGGGCTGTGCTGCGAGGGAATGCCCATCGTCGCGTTCGCGTCGCGCACGGCGTCCACGAGGACCTTGAGGTCGGTGATCTCCTCCTCCTCGCGCGCCTCCGCCTTGGGCTTCACCAGGGCGGCACGCCCCAGGTCCTCCCACCCGAGCGAGCCCGCCCAGGGCGCGAGCAGCGCGGGGTCGGTGGCGCCGGGCCTGCGGCCACCGACACGTCCCGACTGGAAGGGGACGAGCGAGGCGTGACCGAGGCGGACGTACGCGCGTCCCGGCGTGCTCTTGGCGATGTGACCGGCCGCCGGGTCGTCGATGACGTCCGCGGACTCGGCGCCGTCCGTCACGCGCAGGGCGATACGGAGGTTGGTGTTGGCGCGGATCTCGGGGGAGACGACACCGCTCGGACGCTGGGTGGCCAGGAGCAGGTGGATGCCGAGCGAACGGCCTCGCTGGGCGATGTTGACCAGACCCGTCACGAAGTCGGGCAGGTCACGCACCATGGAGGCGAACTCGTCGATGACGATGAGGAGCCGGGGCACGGGCGCGTGCGAGGGGTCGCGGCGCACCAGGTCCTGGTAGTCCTCGATGTCCTTGGCGTCGGCGGCGGCCAGGATGTGCTCGCGCCGCTTCAGCTCGGCGCCCAGGGATTCCAGGGCGCGCTCGACGAGGTGGGCGTCGAGGTCGGTGACCATGCCGACGGTGTGCGGCAGCTTCACGCAGTCCTTGAACGCGGAACCGCCCTTGTAGTCCACGAGGACGAAGGTCATGTTCTCGGGGGTGTTGGCCACCGCGAGCGCCGCCACGATGGTCTGGAGCAGCTCCGACTTACCGGAACCGGTTGTACCGGCGATCAGGCCGTGCGGCCCGTCGCGTCGCATGTCGATGCCGAAGGGCCCGTCGTACGACTCGCCGATGACGGCCATCGTCGACTGGCCGCCCATCCGCCAGCGCGCGGTGATCTGGTCGGCCGTCGGCGGTTCGAGCTGGAGCACGTCGAGCAGCCGGGAGGAGCCGGGCAGCGCCGAGTCCTCGGTCTCGCCGCTGATGTCCCGCAGCGGGGAGAGCGCGCGGGCGAGCCGTCCGCACCAGGCGGCGGAGACGAAGTCGGGCCGTACGTTACGGATGCGGGCGGCGTCGGTCTTCTCGACGCGCAGCCGCAGTTCGAGGGGCTTCCCGGCGTCCTGCCCGTCGTCGTCCCCTGCGGTCGTGTGCCAGGCCTGGAAGGAGGGAAAGCCGCCGGGCGCGGGCGGGGCGGGGAGCTGGCCGCCGGGCGCGGGCCGGGCGGGCAGGTCGATCTCCTCGGGCCTCGGCTCGGCGATCACGATGGCCTGGCACTCGCCGGGCAGGAACCGTTCCTCGTCGTCGAGGCAGAGCGCGTACATGGCGACGGCGGGGCCCTCGCGCAGCAGCTTCACCACACCGGGCATGGACCGCAGGCGCCGCGAGCCGTCCCACACCACGACGATGTCGGGGTCGCCGAAGGAGGTGGCGCCGCCGCGGTTGTTCTCCTTGGCGGCCTTCTGGCGCGCGGCGAGGATCTGGGTCAGCTCGCCGATGCGGGAGCCGACGGTCTCGGCGTCCGTGCCGATCAGCATGTTGACGTCCTGGGAGCCGGAGGGCCGCGCGTGCGGCAGCCAGCGTGTCCAGTCCCAGTTCTCGCGCGCGGAGTTCTCGGTCAGTACGTAGAACTGCACGTCGAGCGGGCTGTGCAGGACCGCGGACTGCGCGACGGCCCAGCGGCCGAGTGCCTTCGCCGAGTCGCCGGGGCCCGCGATGCCGATGACGCCGAGATCGCGCAGCGAGAGCGCGACGGGCGCGTCCTCGATCTTCCAGGTGACCTCGCGCTTGTGGTCGTCCTGCTCGGGGTCGTCGAGCACGACCTCGGAGTCGAGCCGCCCGGTGCCGACGCGCACGAGGAGGTGGTCGGAGTCGGTGCGCCGCCGCTCCCAGAGGCGCGTGCGGGGCCCGGTGCTCAGGGAGAGGATGCCGGCCGGGCTGAGGATGGCCTGCCGTTTGTCGATCCGCTCGGCGACGAGGGCTTCCTGCGCGTCCTTCTCGATCCGCTCTTTGTGTTCGTTGTACTCCTTGACCTGTTTGGCATGGGATTTACGCCCGTGCTTCTTGTCCATGAAGTAGTTGCCGAACAGGATCAGCGGGCTGAGCAGCGCCATGATCAGGTAGTACCAGCGACCGAAGATCATCACCGATACGACGGCACCGACGAGCGGCGTGAGCGCCATCAGCCAGGGCAGCGGGCGCGCCTCGAAATCACGTACCGGACTCGGCAGCCTGAATTTCGTCTGCCGCTCGGGCGGACGCAGTCGCGGGGGACGGTTGTAGTCGAGTCCCGTGCCGTCCTCGGACCATTTCAGGGCGGCGTTCGGCGGCGCGTATCTGTCGAGTTCGAGCAGGGTGTTTCCGACGGCGATCTGGGCGCCGAGCGGCCATTCGCCCTTGTCGCGCTTTTTGCCGTCGCTGTCCGTACCCTTATTGCCCTTGTCGCGCTTTCTGCTCTTTTCCGGCTTGTCGCTCGCCTCGCCCTTTTTCTCGGCCTTCTTCTCGCTGTCGTCGGCCTCGCTGAACTTCTTGCCTTCGAGGGTCACGCCGTCTATGTCCCCATGTACGGCGACTTGGCAGGTGCCATCGGTTGCAACTGACAACGTGAGGGCCCGGGCGGGCAGCTCCGGATCGTCGATGCGGATGTACGAGGCGGGTCCGCTGCCGATGTCGTACCGGCCGATCCCGAGGCGGTGCACGGCGCCGGCCGCGGGTCCGCCCGCGATGCGCAGTTCGACCAGGCCCGTGGGTTCGCCGGGCAGGCAGCCCGCCGGGTCGTGCAGGCTGACGACGGCGCCCTCGCGCAGCGCGGAGGTGCCGATGGTGGCGGAGGCGTCGATGGGGTAGCCGTCCACGAAGACGACGGGTGCCCCGCCCTGACCGGCGCCGGGGAGCTGGTGGCCGCCGATCGGGATGATCTGGGCGTCACCGCCGCCGTAGCCCACCTGTTGGGCCAGCTCCTTGGCGATGTCCCCTACGGAGGACTCAGGATCGGCGTCGAGCACGACGTCGGCGTTCGCGCCGCCGAGCGGATCGACGACGGTCAGAGTCAGGCGCACGATCGTCCTCCCCATAAGCCGTCTGTGACCGCTTCCGGAGCGCGGTCACAGCGGCTGGTCCACAGTGCCTGTGAGGCTGTCCACAGTTCCAGTGACGATAGCCGCTCCCCCCTTCCCGCAGGCAACGGGATGTGCAGGAGCTCCACGAGCTCATAGCAGAGCTGTGACTCAACCGGGCTGTGCTCACTTCAGCCCCACCCGTAAGCTGCTGACCCAAGAGCGGAAGATCGCACGAGCAACCGATCGTTCTCGCACGCGGGGGCGGACGGGCTTGAGCGGCCCGCACTGGTGGAGCCAAGGGGGATGGCCCTGCGGCGAGTTGGATTGGATGTGAAGCCACATGGCCAAAGACGCCGATATCACTTATGAGGAGATGCGGACCGCGGCGGGCAAGCTGAACGACGCCAAGGACAAGATCGACGAGAAGCTCGACGCCCTCGAGCGTTACGTCGAGAACCTGGTGAAGAACGGCTACACGACTCGCAAGGGTTCGCAGGCCTTCGAGGACTCCTTCAAGGAGTTCAAGAAGGGCGCCAAGGACACCATCGAAGGCCTCACGGGCATGGGCAAGTTCCTGACCAGCGCCGCGAAGGCGTACGAGGACCTGGACGACGACCTGGCCAAGGGCGTCAAGGGCAAGTGATCCGGCTCTGGGGCCGGTGATCCCGCCTCCGGGCCGGTGATTCCGCCTTCGGGCAGGTGATTCCGCCTCCGGGCGGGTGATTCCGCCTTCGGGCGGGTGAGCAACAACCCGGTGCGATGGGCCGCCGTATTCCGCGGCGGCCCGTCGCACCGGTCGTATGCAGGCAGTGGATGCATGGGGGCACTGTGGGTGGCGGCGGCGAACGGGCCAGGCTGGACCTTGATGTGATCAAGGGCATGGGCACCGGGCTCAGTAACGTGAAGAAGGCCTTCGACGGCCTGGAGGATCTCGGCGGTCAGTACGAGGACGACTTCGGAAACGGCGATCTCGCCGACAAATTCGGTGATTTCGCGGACAACTGGAAGTTGAGCCGCAAAAGGCTGACGGACGAGGTGGACGCGCTCGCGCAGATCGCCAAGGCCGCGGCCGAGGCGTACGAGGACATCGATCACCAGCTTGCCGAGGCGATCCGCGGTGCGGATGACCCCAAGTCGAAGAAGAAGGGCTGAGTCATGGCCGGACGCCCGCGCGATTGGCACCCGGTCGCGGACAGTGACCCCGTTCCCGGTGACGCGGACCGGGTCGCGAATCTGGGGAAGAAGCTCCGCAAGACCGCCGATGAGCTAGAGAAGCAGATCAGGAACATCAAGGCGGTCTCCGAGGTGGAGGCCTGGGACAGCAAGGCGGGCAAGGAGTTCCGGGAGAAGGCCAAGGGCAACGTAAAGAAGCTGGAAGCGGCCTTCAAGCGGTATGACACGGCGGCGGATGCCTTCGGCAGTGAGGTGACGGAGGTCGGCGGTGGCTTCGACGACAAGCTGCACGCCAAGCCGAAGAATTACGCCTCCGACCTGAACCGCGCCCAGGAGATGGCGGATCTCGCGCTCAAGGAGGCGCAGGACGCCGAAGAGCGCAAGAGCGCCAACCAGAAGAGCCTGGACGCCCTTTCGGACAAGGACAAGGGCAAGGACAAGCAGGACGGCAAGGAAGACAAGAAGAAGCTCGAAGAGGCGCGGGACAGCGCGGGCGACGCGATCGACGCGGCCCGCGAGAAGATCGGCCAGGCCAGGAAGGTCCGTGACGACGCGGCGAAGCGCGCGCGTGACGCGATCGAGGACGTCATCGCGGACGATTCCCTGAAGGACGGGTTCTGGGAGTCCCTTGTCGACGACATCAAGGGCATCACGGAGTTGATCTCCACCGTCTGCGGAATTCTCTCCTTGGTGGTGGGCTGGATTCCGGTGATCGGCCAGGCACTTGCCGGAGTGCTTGGCGCCATTGCCATGATTGCCACGCTGATCACCACCATCTGCACCATCATCCAGGTATTCCAGGGCAATGCGGACTGGATGGACGTGGGTCTCGCGGCGGTCGGCTTCCTCCTGATGGGCGTGGGCAAGGCCTTCTCGAAGGTGGCGGGCAAGTTCGCGAAGACGGCGCTCAGCAAGATGACGCGGGCCGGAACGGCGCGGACCGCGAAGCAGGTCACCAGGGCGAACAAGAACCTGCGGAAGCTCTCCGGGAAGAAATTCAAGCTCCAGAAGGGCGACGGCTGGAAGTCCCTCAAGGAGCCGTTCACCGAGCCGTTCTCGAAGGCCGCCTGGGGCAAGAACCTCAAGACCCTCAAGCCGGGCGAGGGAAGCTGGGCGGCCGCCAGGAACGAACTGGCGGAGCGGGGCGGCGGAAGTGCCCTCAAGGGCATCCCGAAGTCGTTCTCCATGGCCGACCCCGGTGTCGCGTCCGACCTGAAGTCGATCAAGTCGGGAGCGGCCGGACTCGGTAACTTCGACGCGAATGCCGTGAGCAAGATCTCGCAAACGGCGACGCGTCTGGGAGTCACCGGAGCGGGCATTACGCTGGCCGGCCTCGGCCTCGACGGTAATCTCAACCCGCTCGTGGCCTGAGCTCCCACCGGCGATCTCGCGGCCAGAGTCCTCCCACCGAAGAAGGAACGCAGTGAACACACCTGACGACGACGTCCCGGCGCTGTCCGAGGATTTCGCGGTCCGTATCGACCTCCAGCCCGGCTGGGTCGACCTGACGCTGCGCGAGGACTCCAAGGCCGAGGCGAAGGCACTGGCCACGAAGACCGTCAACGACCTCAACCCGCTCTCCCTGGAGATCGAGAAGAGTGCGGTCTTCGACGACATGGCGGAGCGGGCGCTCAACCTCAACGAGGACGCTCCGGCGCTGGCCGCCGCGTACTACGCGGAGAGCGGCGAGGGCCTGATCAACCTGATGATCGATTCGTACGGCGACGAGGGCGTCCCGCGTCCCGCGCCGGACGAAGTCATCCCGCTGCTCCTGGAGTGGGAGAACGGCGAGGTCGTGGGGGAGCCGGAGGTGACCCGCCTGGACCTGGCGGCGGGCCCCGCGGTGCGGGTCCAGGCGACGCTGAAGATCAAGCGGATGCTCGGCTTCGGCCGCCGTATCACCGAGTTCGTGAGGTACGCGGTGTTTCCGCCCGGTATGCAGAGCCTGGTCGTCGTGACGGCGACCTGGGAGAAGATCCAGCTGACCGAGGAGAACACACAGCGTGTGGACGAGATCGTCCCGTCGCTGCGGCTGGATCTGGTGGACGAGAACGGAAACGAAATCGCCCCGAAGCCGGAATCCGGAAACCCCTGAGTGAATTCGGGAACGTGCATCCGATGAAGAACGCCAGCGAATTCACTTCGCCGCCCTCCGACTACAACGTCATCGTGCCGGACGGCTGGTTCGCGCTGCCGCTGAACCCCGAGGACCGGGACCGCGGCATCGTCGCCCTCGCGGACCAGCAGTTCCGGGGCGTGGACAACGCCCCGCACATCAAGAAGCAGTTCATGCGGGAGATGCAGCGCAAGGCCAAGGACGCCTATGGCGTCGGCGGCACGGAGCTCTACATCTCGACCCTCTCGGTCGGCCAACTCCCGCTCGCCTCCTCGCTCCTCATCAGCATTCCGGGCCCCGACGAGTGGCCGGACATCTCGGACGCGCATGAGCTGGCGGAGCACCTGGCGTCCAAGAGCAGCGCCGCAGCGGAGGACTCGCAGGCGGAAGAGGTGGGCGTGGTGACCCTCGCGGCCGCGGGCAAGGCCGTCCGCCAGCGCCGCAAAGAGGCACCGGACCCCACATCCCAACTCGGCAGCACGCTCCCGAACACCCTGGTCACGTACTACGTCCCGATCCCCGCCACCAAGAGCTGGCTGCTCCTGAACTTCTCCACCCCCATGGACCCGCTGGCGGACCAGATGGTGGAACTGTTCGACGTGGTCGCGGGCACGCTGCACTGGGACTGACGATGACGCCTCCCGACGACACCCGCCGCTCCGGGGCCCGCGACGGCCTCGCCGTCGCGGCCTTGGTCCTTGCCCTGCTCGCCCTGGCCGCAGGTGTCCTCTGGGCGAAGGGCGCCTGGCGCACGGTGATCCGCGAATCCCCTGACCTGATCGCGGACTGGCCGGGCGGCGCCTGGGTCTTCGGGATCATGGCCGGGGCAGTGGCCGTCGCCGGCGCCTGCGGCGGCCTGTGGGCGGCGGACGCACTGCGGGGCGACGCGACCCCGCGGCGTATCGCACGTCGCGTCGCCTCCGGCGTGTGCTGGGCGCTGCCGGTGATCGTGTCGGCGTACATCATCTCGGCGCTTCCTGGCCGCAACTGCAGCCCCTCCCAGTCCACTTGCCGCCAGATCGACGGTGCGTTCCCGGCTCTCCTCACCTGCGCCGTCACTGCCGCGGCCCTGAGCTGGGCGGCTTACCGCATCCGCTCGACCCTCGAGGAACAACGCCGAGCCGCACATCAGGCACGGCTGCGAAAGCTGCGGAAGAAGGGCAAGGGGAAGAGCCGGTCGGCGCGGTAGGGATCCCCTGGGCGGTGCCCGATCGGGGGACCGCCGCCGTACCCGCTACCCCCGCCCCCGCGAAAAGTCCCCCCGCCCCACCCGCGCCGCGAGCCCGTCGTCCTCCGTGTCCCGGAGCAGGGAGCCGTAGCCCGTGGCTGCCCATACGCTCTGGTCGGCCGGGATCTCGAAGTACGGCACCCTGCGGCCCTCGAAGTCGGCCGTCAGGACCTCCGGTGCCCGGCGGGTGCGTACCGCCGATCCGCAGTCCCCGCACGCCGCCACGCGCAGCTGGTCGCGGCGGCCCAGTGGGCGCCACCGGATGCGCGCGTCGGCGCGGCCGTGCAAGGGGTTGAAGAAGCAGAGGGGGAGCGGCGCGGGCGTGCCGTCGCGGTCCGGGGCCAGTGCGTCGCGGCCCTCCGCCACCAGAGAGAGGACGCCCGCCAGGTCCGGCAGCCCGCGCGCCGAGTCCAGGACCGCGCCTGCGGCCGCGTAGGCGTCAAGTGCGCGCTGGAGGTGCGGTGTTGTGGACGGAGGTGCCTCGGCCGACGCCTCGCCGAGTGCGAGGACCTCCGCCTCCGTCTGGCGCCGCAGCGCCGCCTCGTCCGCCGTACGCGCCGCCGCGAACACCGCCCGGGGGAAGGCGAACGGCGCCCCCGTGGCGCTCGGGTGCCGACCGGACCGGCCGCGCCCCCGGCGTCGTACGAAGAGGACGAGACCCGCTGCGGCCAGGGCGAGCGCGACCGCCACAGCCACCGGCAGCAGCCAGGCGGGCCAGGGCGAGTCGTTGCTCTGCTCCGCGGTATCCGGGCGGGGGAGGCTGCCGTTCCCCTTGCCGCTGCTGCCGTCCCCCAGGTGTTCCGTGGCCTTTTCGTACGCCTTGGTGCCGTCGCCCCTCGCGATCAGCTCGATCGCCTTCGCCGTCTGCTCGGCGAGCCCCGCGTCCTTCATCTCGTCCAGGAAGCCGACCGCGCCCACGGCGTCGCGGGCCTGCTGCTTCTCGTCCGGCCACTCGAAACCGTTCAGATCGCCGCTCCACTTGTCGCCGCCGGTGACGAGGATGAGTTCGCGCTGGTCGAGGTGGTCGTGCACGACCTCCGCGAACACGTCGGACTCGCCTTCGTACGCGTCGCCCTGGACCAGCGGCACCAGGGCCACCTTGATCGGCAGGCCGGTCTTCTCGATCTGCCGTACGAGTTGCTTCTGGCGGGCGGGCGGTACGGAGTCGGCGTACGAGGCGTCGACGTACACCGGCGATTCGCGCAGGGCGTCGGCGATCTTCTGGCCGGGGCTGGGCGCGCCCGTGACCTGCGCCGCAGAGGGCACGGCGGTGGCGAGGAGGGCGGCGAGGGCAAGGGGGGCGGCGAGCGCGAGGAGGGCTGCAAGGGCGGCGGCTGCGGCCGTGGCGCGACGCTTGAGGTCACTGAACACCGGCGTACTCCCGTACCTGGCGGATGAGTTGCGGAACTCCGTTGGCTATGGCGGGCAGCGGCCCCGGCGCGTCCTCGTACGGCACGCGCTCCGAGCGGCCCGCCCCCGGCAGCGTGAGCCGGAGCGTGTAGGCGAGGCGCGGCTGCACCTCGACCAGGACGCGGCACTGCGCGCACACCGGGATGGTGCGCAGGCGCTGGTCGTCCGGCGAGTACTGGGCGTCGCGCCACCCCGTGGACGGCCCGTGCAGCGGGTTGAGCGCGCAGCACGGTTTGTCGTTGCCCTTGAGCGCGCTCCGGCCGACCCGGGCGAGGACGATCGCGGCGGCGAGATCGGCGGGCGTGGCGTCGTCGTCGACGTGGCCGTCGGGGTCGCGGTCGGCGAGCAGCGTCGCGGTGTCGAGGCAGTCGTAGACGCGGGTGCGGACGGCGGAGCGGAGAGCGGCGTCCGGGTCGAACTCGCGGGCCAGTGAGTCGAGTTCGTCACGCGCGGTACGGCGCAGGAAGCCGGCGGAGGGGTCCGGCGGCGCCGTGAAGCCAAGGGTGCCGTCGGCCGCCACGGTGGTGGCCGGCGTCCGCCGCAGCCCCGGCACCGAGAGCCGCAGAAGTCCGAGGAACGCCGCGACGATCCCGAAGAGCAGCCCGGCCGCGAGAGCGCCGACCATGAGGCCCGGCCAGAAGTCGCCGGAGAAGAGCGGGCGCAGGGCCTCGTCCTCGACGGGATCGGGCGCGTCGTCCATGCCGAGCGAGGACGTCTCCGCGCGGGCGGAGCGCGGCGACTTGTCGAGGAACGTCATCAGGTCGTCGAGCCGTTCGCCGAGCCGGTGGTCGGCCGAGCGGTCGTCGTCATCGCCGTAGCGGATGGAGTCGGGGAGGTCGAAGGCGATGCGATTGGCGTCGATGCGCACGTCGTAGGTGACGACGTCGATGGAGCCGCCGAGCGGGTCCGCGACGACGTACACCCCCTGCGCGCCCTTGGCGCCCATCTTCTGGCGCACGGCCTCCACGAAGATCTCGGTCTCGCCGCCGGACTCGTCCTCGGTGAGCTGCGGTACGAGGGCGATGCGGATGGGCCCGCGGTCGAACTTTCCGATGCGGTCGAGGAGTTCGCGGCGCTGAGCGGAGTCGAGGGGGCGCGGACTCTCCGGGTCGCTGTAGACCGCCCCGTTTGCCTGTCCCTCCTGCTTCAGCCCGGCGGCGACGCGCTCGACGCGGCTGGACAGGTCGGATGCGGTGGGCGGAGGGGACGTACGGGCCGAGTCCTCGTGAAAGGCGAGGAAGGCACCGAGGGCGACCGCACCGGCGGCGAGTACGGCGACACCGGCTTCGATGCGCAGGGGAGTGAAGTGCCGCCGGGGGCTGCTGGGTTGCTGCTTCTTTGCACCCGGGTCCTGTGCACTCGGGTCCTTTGCACGCGGGTCCTTTGCACTCGGGCCGCGCTGCCGCCGGATCCACCGCCGCAGATACGGGCTCAAGAGGATGATCAGCAGGGGTACGCCGGTGAGGGCGATCCCGGTGACGAAGGACTGGTTGTCGCGGTCGACGGGGTCGATGTGCATCTTCTCGACGTCGTCGCCGCCCGCGGCCTCGCTCTTCTTACGGGCGGCGTCCGCACGCTCGGCGGCCTTCTTGCCGCCGAGCGCGATGACGTCGGTGAACCGCTCGAAGCTGAGCAGGGGCCCGGCGTCGTACGGCAGCTCGTAGAGCGACACGGTGAACGCGTCGTCGGCCGGTGCGCGTACCCCGTAGGCCGCGGCGTCGGAGACCCCCGTGTCATCGACGAGCACATACAGCCCGTCCCGCCCGAGCCGGTCGTGCACGGCCCCGAGCAGCCGGTCGCCACGGTCCTGTGAGGGCAGTACGAGGACGTAGGTGGGCACGCCGGTCCGCTTGGCGAGCTTCGCGAAGTCGGGGGCGGCGGAGCGGGGGACGTCGCGGGGGAGCTGGTCGGTGACGTGGACGGGGTTGGTGCGCAGGAGGTCGGCGAGGGCGGCGGCTTGGGTTGTCGCTCGGGCGGGGTCGTTCCCGGCGTCCTGCGCGGCGGCGCTCGCGGGGTGCGGGGTGCCGGAGGCGAGGAGGAGAGCGGCGCAGAGGGTGGCGAGTACGCCTAGGAGGGGGCGCCGCCGTGCGTGGAGGTGCTGTCCGCGTGCGCGGAGGTGCAGTCCGCGAAGGCGCCGTCCGCGGAGGCGCTGTCCGCGAAGATGCCGTCCACGAAGGCTCACGCGCGGCATGCCCCCGGAGCCACCTCCCCCCTCGTGACCCCCGTGCTCCGCACCGCTAGCCCGTCGCTCCACCCCGTAGCTCATTGGGCGCACTTTACTGTCGCGACGGGGGCGTTTCCATGGGGGTTCTGGGGGTGCTGTTCCGGGGCGGGATGAGGGAACTGGCCATCCACTCGTCCTTGATCTCGTCGCCGTCCGGCCCCATGACCATGTCCCGCAGGCCTTCGCAGAGGCCGTGGGACGGACTGACACGGTCCGACGCCCGGATCGCGACGAGGAAATTCCCGTCGGACTGCCGGGTGACGAGCGGCGTACCGGCGGCGGAATGTGCGGCGGCGAAGGTCATGACGGTCATGCGCTGGGCAGTGGTGAGCGCCTCAAGACCGACGATCTCCGGCACCGCGTCCCCGAGACGATCCACGAACGCATCACGCCACCGGCTGCGGAGCCTGCACCACGAACCATCCGCGAAGACGACCTTGACGTCGCCCCCGCTCCCGAAGTCACGCGGCTCCACGCGACTGACGGCGGAACGCGGCGCTTCCCACAGGACGTCGTCCCAGATGGTCTCTTCGTCGTCCAGCAGCCCGACGAAGAGGAGACGCCGGTCGGTGATGATCGCGTGGGTGCGGTCGGTGCTTGGCCGACGGGCGGGATCGAGCTGCCAGGGCAGGGCGCGGGCGAGGGTGCCGGGCGCGGCCCACATGACGGGGAAGTCCTCGACCTCGTCCTCCGGATCGTCGGACCGGCCGAGCGTACTGATGTTGCCGACCCCGCTGTTGCCGAGAGCTCCGACGACGGCGATAAGGGCGACCAGGAGACCGGCCTTGAGACCACGACGGGCGAGACGGGAGGCCCGTGAGCGGGCGGTATGGACGGGCCCATCGGGCCACCCCGCCAACTCCCCTTGAATGTCCCGCCGTTCCTCGTCCCGGAACCAGCGCATACCGGACACAGGGGTGGCCGCACCGGTGGCGAAGCTGACGGGAATCCGGGCGAGGAGGGTCTCGCCGGAATCGGGCTTCCAAGCTGTCATTACGCGGTCCTTCTGCTCGGCTGCTCAGCTGCCCGGCTGCTCGACTGCCCGGCTCAGAGATCGTCGGCGGCGGCGGCCTGCGCCGGGCGCCCCTCGTCGTCCATCAAGAGGGAGTGCGTCTCGAAGACCCCCGAGCCGGCCCTCACGGCGACACGGGACTCCACAAGGACGATGCCGCTGCGGAGCACGGTGAAGGTCGGCGGATGCGCTGTCTTCGGCAGCTCACCCATGAATTGCGCCACCCGCGCCCGCTGCCCCGCGGAGAGCGTGCGCTCCGTCAGAAGCCGCACAGTGCCGCTGAGCACTTGATCGAGCCGCATGCTGTCCGGAGTACCCGTGAAGAGCCGGACCCAGGAGTCGTCCCTGAACGTGATGCGGACGTCGGCGCTGATCTCGCTGAACTTCATCTGCCGCGCCCCGGCGATGGCTTCACGCGGAAACTCCCCCAACACGTCGGCCTTGTCGAGGGTCCCCCAGCGGGTACCGAGAAAGACCAGCCGTCGATCGGTCAGAACCAGATCGGTCGCGAGCTCCTTGGGCCGCCGCGAGGGGTCCAACTGCCAGGGGACGCTGCGTGCGAGGGCGCCGGGCGCGGCCCACATGACGGGGAAGTCCTCGACTTCGTTCGCGGGGTCCTGGGGCTTGCCGCGCATGGGCACCTCTCCCAGAGGCGTGCCCGAAGCTCCGCCGAGGTTGGCGATGATGTTCGCCACCATGGGGATGCCGACGAGGAGGGCACGGCCAGTGCGGCGGGCCGCCTTGTCTCCGGTGGAGTTCAGCTCGTAGGAGGGCCCGGTGGGCCAACCCTGTCGTTCCTCCAGCTCTTGCTGGATGTCCTCGCGCTCGGGGTTGCGGAACCAGCGGGACCCGGCGACGGCCGGGGCCATGCCGGTGGCGAACTTCGCCGCTGTGCGCAGGAGCACGTCCTCTTCGGGGCTGGGGTACCAGTCCATGGCGGGATCAGGCCGCAGGGCCCGGCGTCGCGGAGCCCCCTGAAGGCTCCTCTCCGTCCCCCATGACTTCGTCCCCCACGAGTTCGTCCTCCACGGGCTCTGTGAAGCTCACCGTCCGGAGGATGGCCGCCATGATGTCGCAGAACTCGGCCCAGTAGTCCGTGGACGCGGTGTGGAGGGTGAAGATCGCGGTGAACGGGCCCGTGGAGAAAGGGACGTGCACCTGTATCTGGCCCGTGAGGAGATTCGATGGCTCACCCGACGCCGTCACCTGTGGACTGAGCTCGTACTTGGTCAGCGTGATGCAGGAGACTGCGGGGCCGCACGGCAGATCGAGCCAGCGGGCGTCGTTGTGCGGTTCGCGGGCGAGGGTCGCCAGGATGCCCTGGGCGACGACATCGGTGTCGTTCGCGGCCTGGTCCGTGGGGACGGCCGCCACGGTGAACGCGCACTGGGCGACGCCGTCGGCACCTTCGTATCGGGCCCCGATCGCATTGCCGTCCTCGGCGGCTTCCGTCTCTGCGTCCGAATCCGCCGTGGAGAAGAGCCCCATCGCCGAGTACGAGACCCCGGTCTCCGCCATCAGCTCGGCGACCCCCTCGTAATAGGGGGCGGCAGGCTCCCAGATGGATTCGTCGCCGCGGGAGTAGAGGCTGCGTACGAACTCCTTGGAGCGGTCCGCGCGTTCCTCGGGGGTGGCGGCCAGAGGGAGGGCGAAGAAGCCGTCGGGGACGTTGAACCAGAGTGGCGGGGGTTCGTTGTCTGTGGGCGTGCCCGTGGGCGGAAGCACGCTCATGGAGTCGACAGGGGGCGTCATGGCGGTGGGACCGTCCTGATCAGGTTCAGGTGCGTGGGGATATTTCAGGTGCGTGGGGGAGACGGGGAAACGGCGGGCTTCAGCAGGGCGCTTCAGCAGAGGGCTTCAGACGTCGTCGGGGTGGAAGTCCTCGAGCTCCACCGCGGCGCCATCAGCGTCCATGAGCATGGTGTCTTCGGAGAATCCGAAGAACGAGTCGACTTTTCCGGACCTCAAGAACGCCACCCTGTAGTGACCGCAAGGCCGGCGATTCACCAGGGGAGGGCCGTGGTCCTCCGAAGCCGGGCTTTCCTCGACGAAGTTATCGACGGTTGTCCGCTGGGCCGGCGTCAGGGTTTCCAACGGGATGAGGTCGAGGGGGCTGAGCAGGTATCGGGTGAACTTCTGCCGGGTGACGGCGTGCAGCCTGCACCAGGAGCCGTCGGCAAAGACGACCTTGGCGTCAGTCCCGTCCTTGAAGGGCTTCGATTCCACACGGTCGATCTGAGAACGGGGAACCTCCCAGAGCACTTCGTCCTCAATGAGGTCGTCGTGCTTCTTGGAGTACGGAAACCCCACGATGACCAGTCGGCGGTCGGTGACGATCACGTGGGTTCGGTAATGCTTCTCGGGGGAGCGCGCAGGGTCCAGCTGCCAGGGCAATGTGCGGGCGATGCTGCCGGTGGCGCCCCACAGGACGGGAAAATCCTCGATCTCGTCGGCGGGATCATCAGAGGTGTCGGAGCCGGAGCCCGTGCCGCCCCCGCCGCCGCTCACGTTGCCCCCGGCCGAGCTGAGAGCGGCCATGAGGATGCCGCCCAGAGCCATCAGCCCGCCCTTTCCGGCACTATGCGCGAACGAGCCGCCGGCCGTGCGGGCCGTGTATACCGGCCCCTCGGGCCAACCGGGCAGTTCGCCCTGGATGTCGCGACGCTCTGGGTCGCGGAACCATCGCATCCCTCGGACGCGCGTGGCTGTACCGGTGGCGAAGGTGACGTATGCGCGGGTGAGGAGCGTCTCGCCGGGCTCGGGCTGCCAGATGTCCTGGCCTGTATGCGTCATCCGTCTGCGTCTTCCTACGTGGCGTCGGCAGGGCCATAAGTCCTGCTTGGTCTCACTTTGCCATCCTCGTACTGGGTGCTCTCGGTGGCCTCAGTCGCGGGAGGCGGTCACTGGCGTCGCCGGAGGCGGTCACTGGCGAGGTCGGGTCGCTCAGCCACCCGACGCCGACTTCTCGAATTGATCGCCCGGGAAGAGGGCCTCTCCCACGTGCTGGTGAATGCTCTCGATCTTGGGAAAGATCTTGAGTCCCGCGTCCATGGCGATGCCTGCCCCGAGCGGGTTGATGTTTACCCCGGGGATGATGTTGGCCCCCTTGGAGCCGAGCCACTGACCGGCGTGGTAGCCCTGATTGGCGATGCCCCCCATGCGCGAGGCCAGGCCGCTGGTGGCGTGCGAGACCTCGTAGACGTTGTCGGCCATGCCGCCGAGGACGACCTTGCCCGGCAGCAGTTTGAGCCCGCCCTTCACGAAACCGGCTTGCTCGCCGGTGGAGATCAGCATCCGTGACGGGGCGATCTTGACCGACTTGAACGCCTTGCCGAGATTCGCAGCCTTGGCGGCACCGGCGGCCTTGGCCAGATCTGTGGTCTCGCCCGCTACCTTGATCCCCTTGCTGAAGGCGCCGATACCCGGCATCAAGCCCACCGCATCCAGCCCGATCTGTGTCCAACTCACGTCGGCACCAGCGGCCTTGGCCACCCCGTGAGCCGCCAGCGCGAGCCCGGTCGCGATCAGCGCGGCCGTACCGAAGATCGCCGAGAGCGGCGGAAACGGCAGTGTGATGATGGCCAGCAGGCCCAGAACCGCGGTCAGGTCGCTCAGCAGGTCGCCGATCAGCTTGATCATGTCGGCGTGGTCCTTGAGCCACTGACCCGTGGCGTCCCACGCCTCGGCGACTCCCTTGGTGAGCTTGTCCCAGAAGCCGGGCTCGTCCGGGGCGATGTCGCCGGCCTTGTCGAGCTCCTTGCTGATGCTTCCGGCGGCCCGCTTGTAGCGTTCCTCCAGCTCATAGACCTTCTGGGCGACCCCGTCGACGTCCCCCGACGCTTTGGCGGATTCGTCGCTGTCGGGCTTCGCTTCCTCCCGGGCGTCCAGCTTCTCCCCGGCCGACTTCTCAAGGCGGTCCGCCTCGTCCTGGAAGTCCTGCAGCTCACCGGCCCACTTGTGCAGTGCCCGCGAGGCCTTGTCGAACGACTCATGACTCTTGCGTACGAGGGGCGTGACGTCCTGCCCGATGTACTCGGTGAAGGCGAGCGCGGTCTTGCCCTTCCAGGCCCCGCACTCGATCCGCTCCAAGTCCCGTACGGCGTTGCCGAGTTCCGTGGCGAGTCCGCCGAGCTTCTTCGCGAGCTGGCGCGTGTCCGTCACGTCACCGGGGGTGGGGTCCCAACCGATGTGCGGAAAGGCGGGCCGCTTCCCCACGCTACTTGCCCTTCTTCTTCGAGTCCTTCGAGCCCTTCGAGTCCGCCTTCGCCGACTTGAGGGACTCGGCGAGCTCTTGGTCCAGCTCGCTGAACTTCTCACCGATCTTGTTGATCATCTTCACGGCGCCGTGCGTGTGCTTGCCGAGCTGCTTGACGCCGTAACCCCACTCGTCGGCGAACTCGTGCACGTCCTCGACGAGCTTGCCCGCGCCGACGACCGAGCCGTCGGTGCCGCGGAGGGTGCGCCGGGCGGCATCCATGCGATCGCTGACCGTGGAGAACGTCTTCCGCAGCTCTTCGAAGATCGTGTCGTCGAGGCGTAGATCGCTCACGTGGTGTCCCCCGGGTCCCTCTGGGTGGTCGGCGTACCGGAGCCCGGCGGCAGTTCACACACGAGTCCCGTCCGGCGAGAGTATCGCCAAGGGGGTCAACGCTATTCGTCGGGATGGGTACTTGCTACCGCGAAGGCAAGGTGGGAGGGGGAGTAATGGGGTCCTGAATGTGAAGAGGCGGTGAAGGGGGACTTCGCTGTGGACAGCAAGGGTTCGGCACCCGTCGGCGGCTCTTTCCCTCCACTTTGCCAGTCTCTTTGCTTCCATTTACTTCGGCATTTGCGGAGCGCGGTTGGATTGCGGGTTCTCAGCGCAGGTGGAGGGGCCTACCGGCCAGGGGCTCATCGCGGAGCGGGAAGGAGTGGGAAGGGGGGCAGGAGCGGGGAACGGCAGCAGGCCCCCCGCCGGACCCCGACGCGGTGGACGCTGCTGCGCCGCGCGGGATCGAGCTGGAGGGCCTGCTTGCGTTCGCCGGGGCGAGGCTGCGCGCCTGAGCGCGAACCGGCCCCGCCTGGTCAGCGGTTGACGGACTGGACCTCTTCGACGGTGACCGGCTGATCGTCCCCGTACTCGCCGTCCGGAAGGTCGCCTCCCGTGCCGCCGGAACCGGTCCAGGTGATGTCCCAGGTGGCGGTGGCCTGGAGGTTGTACGTCCCGTTGCCGGACGAGCGGTGGTAGGTGACGCCGCAGGGAGGCTCCTCGTTCGCCTTGCCCTTCGCGTACGGCTCCCCGATCGAACCGTCCTCGTTCATCTCGCACTTCCCGGACGCGGGAATGCGCACGGCGTCCTCCGTACCCGGCTTGATGCTGAGCGCGGTGGGCTTCGCGGTCGTCGTGGCCTCGATGTGCAGGCCGGGCACGTCGAGCGACGCGGTGACGGACACGGGCTGGAAGTCACCCTTGTCGAGCCAGGCCCAGGTGGGGAGATTCACCTTGGAGGGGCCGTCGGGGGCGAGGCTGACCTTGGTGCCGGGTACTTGGATTTGGTTGTAGGCCAGCTCGGCGAGGATCTCGGGGCTGATGGCGTTCGGGACGTCCGGGGTGTCCCCGTTGTCGACCCAGAAGGGGGGATCGCTGCATTTCGCCTGCTCGGCGACGGTGGCGTCGGGGCTGAACTGGGCGCCCCACCACATCCCTTCCTTCTCCTTGTCGATGTTGTAGTTGTCCTTGCGGTAGCCCTGGTTCTCGTCCGACATCTCTTTCAGGGCGTCGCGTGGGGCGTCGGGGTCGTGCCTGGCCCCGAAGTACAGCCGGTCGCGGTACTCCCCGAATTCGCTGGCCTTCCACTCCGGCGCGTACCAGCACGGCGGCGGCGTCCAGTTCGGGTCGACGGACGTGACGGGACCGCTGCCCGGAGAGTTCCCGGAGCGCGTGTAGGTGATCTTGGCCGCGGCGCCGACGGTGCGGTCCGGCCCTTTGGAACCCTGGCTGTCAATCGCGACCGGATCCGCTGCCATTGCGGGACTGCCCGCCATGAAGAGCAGCGAGCCGCAGACGGCCGACACTATGAGTGGCTTACGCATACCTATCCCCGTTATTCCCGTTGTCCCCGTCAGCCCATGCACTGCTGCGATTCGCCCTCCACCTTGATGAGGTCGGCTCGCCACAGCCCCTTGGTCTGCTTCGAGGCGGTCATCGAGATCTGCCAGGAGGAGTAGTCCTTGATACTCGGCTTGGTGCGGAGGACCTTCTCGCTCTTGACTTCCTTGCCGAAGAGCTTGTTGTCGTTGGTGCAGAAGGTGACGGCGACGGTCTTCTTCTTCGAGACGGTCTCCACCTTCACGTCCGTGTACCGACGCTCGCCGGTGACGGTGTAACCGGCGTCGATGTGATCCTTGATCTGCTTCTTCGCATACGACTGCGCCGGGCTGCCGATCTCCGAGTAGAACTTGTACCCGGCATCTCCGGCGTCCTGCTTGACGATTCCGTACTCGATGGCCCGCGCGTAATTCTGGGCGTCATTCCACGCCGCAGCCTGGTCGGCGTCTGACAGGCTGACCTTGTCGAAGGTGAGATCGACATCGGACGGGAACTTCATCTCCGGCCGGTCGATCTTCGCGTCAGCACTCGCGTCAGAGCTCGGCGACGCAGTCTTCTTCGCGCCCCCCTCATCCGCCCCGGCGATCTTGTCCTTACCCGAGTCCTTCTCGTCGCCCCCACCCCCGCATCCGGTCAGAAGCAGAGCAGTGGCCGCCGTCAGCGAGACGACGGCGACGGGCAGGGTGCGACTGCGGTTCACGTGGGACTCCCGGTGGGGCGACAGTTCTACAAGCCATCTGAAGGTACTGAAGCGGTCAATGCCTTCGCCAGGTTTCACAATGCCAAGTAGTGAATGTCTCGTGAGGCGAATGGCCGCGCAAACTGCCCCAGTTCGGTCGCAGACCGGACGATTGCCCCACCCCCGCCCACCGGAATGGAATGCTCCACCAGATGAAGTATGTGCAGGCCGATTGGGACGAGGAATGCCACGGCTTCCGCGTCGACCCACAGGAATACCTGGCAGTACTGCCCACCCTCAGAGA
>NZ_JBNNJZ010000056.1:0-31837 GCF_050270335.1 Streptomyces sp. NPDC059900 | reverse complement strand
GCATAGCGCATGTAGTGCCGGCGGTGCTGCTGGTGAAAGGCCCAGTACGCCATCTGCGCGGCCGGGTCCCATTGGTCTATGGGGACATTGCGCGGCACCCCGATCGCTCCGCCCGTCTCGTCGGCCCCGCTGTCGGTGTTCATGGCGTGTCCTGCGGGGTGTCGCCCGAGCGCACCGCGGGGCTTTGGCGGCCTGAGCTGGTCAAGTTGGTTATTCCGACGCGGACGCCGGCGGTCAGGATCCGGCGGCTGCCTCGGATGGCATCCGGGCCGAACACCCTTATGACGAGCGCGATCTGAACGAGCCACGCTGCAGCACTCTGCTGCACGGGGTCCTCCCCTGTACCTGTTGCGGTTGGGCGCCGCGATTCCCCCCTCGCGACGCCGGAGACACCTTGCGTCTCCATGTATAAGGCGGCGGAGGGGGCCCGAACGTGCAGACGAGAAGCGAAAAATATTACGTTCAGTAAAGGTCAAGTCACGCCATCTTCGGTCCGGTTGTGACAGCGAATCGATCTCACTGTCGACCCCGGGCTCACCCCGTGGAGTGCGCGCCCGGCGTGTGCCCGAACGCGCGGCGGAAGACGTCGATGAACGCGCTCGCGGACGACCACCCGCACCGGTGCGCGACCGCGGTGACCGGGGTGTTGTCGGCCAGCAGGACCAGCGCGTGGTGGAGGCGCAACTGGGTGCGCCACTGCGGGAACGTCATGCCGAGGTCGGCGCGGAACAGCCGGGAGAGGGTGCGGTCGCTCGCGCCGACCTCGCGGCCCAGTTCGGCGAGGGTGCGGCTGTCCGCCGGGTCGGTGCGCAGGATGTCGCACAGTGTCCGCAGCAGGGGTGCGGTCGGCGTGGGCAGGTGCAGGGGCTCCTGGGGCGAGGCCCGCAGTTGGTCGAGCAATACCGCGCGCAGGCGGGACCGTTCGGGGCTTTCGGCGCCGTTCTTGTCGCTGCCTTCGTCCTCCGGTGTGCGCGTGTAGGCGACGATCAGTTCGCGCAGCAGCGGGCCCACCGCGAGTACGGTCGGCGTCTGAAGGGCGAGCGGGTTCTCGGTCGCGGGCAGTCCCACGAGGTGCAGTTCGAGTTCGCCGTGGGCCTGGTGGGCGTGCACCGTACCGGCGGGGATCCAGAGGGCGCGGGTGCCGGGGGCGACCCAGGAACCGGCGCTGGTGGTGACGGCGAGGACTCCGCGACCGGCGTAGACGATCTGGTGGTCGTCGTGGTGGTGGGTGTCGATCGCGGCGCCGGACGCCAGTGACTGGGTGCGGGTCGGGGCGGTCGGTACATGGCGGATGATCGTCATTGTCTGGCAGATTATCGGAAGTGCGTCACGGTCTTGGGCGTCGAGCATGACGGGGTGCGAAGAAATGCGTCCATCACCCTGCTGTCCGCCGGGCACGCCTGCGTCGACCTGTACCAGGGCGCCGTGGCCTCCCTGGTGCCGTTCTTCGTCGCCGAGCGCGCCTACAGCTATGCCGCGGTCTCGGGCATCGTGCTCGCCGCCTCCCTGCTCTCCTCGGTGGCCCAACCGGTGTTCGGCATCCTGACCGACCGCTGGGCGATGCCCTGGCTGCTCCCCGTCAGCACGCTCCTCGGCGGCCTGGGCATCGCCTTGAGCGGGGTGAGCGGCTCCTACGGGCTGACCCTCGTGTTCGTGGCGGTGTCCGGACTCGGCGTGGCCGCCTATCACCCCGAGTCCGCACGGGTCGCCCGGCTCGCGAGCCGGGGCAGCCACAGCGGGATGGGCTGGTTCTCGCTCGGCGGCAACCTCGGCTTCGCGGTGGCCCCGCTCATGGTCGCCGCGGTCATGGCCGCGGGGGGACTGCGCCTGACACCGCTGCTGGTGCTCCCGGCGCTCGTCGGGGCCGTGTTGTGCCTGCCGGTGCTGCGTGCGCTGGAGCGGCAGAAGGCCGCCGGGGACCGTACGCCGGTGTCGGCGGGCAAGGACGACAGGGCGTCGTTCGTGAAGCTGTCGCTGGCCGTGGTGTGCCGGTCGGTCGTCTTCGTCGGCCTGAGCACCTTCCTCTCGCTGTTCGCAAAGGAGCGCATAGGCGGCAGTGCGGCGGCGGGCACGGCGGCGCTCTTCGTGCTCTACCTCGGTGGCGCGGTGGGTTCCGTGCTCGGCGGCACGCTGGCCGACCGCTGGGACCGGGTCACCGTCGCGCGCCGCGCGTACCTGGTCGCGGCCGGGGCGGTCGCGGGAGTGGTCTTCGTGCCCGGCCCCGCGATATATGTGTTCGTGGCGCTGACCTCGGCCGGTCTGTACGTACCGTTCTCGCTCCAAGTGACGCTCGGACAGGACTACTTGCCCTCGCGTGTCGGCACCGCCAGCGGGATCACGCTCGGCCTGACCGTCAGCATCGGGGGTCTGATGAGCCCGCTGATCGGCGCCGTCGCCGACGCGGCGTCCCTGCGGACCGCCCTGGCGCCGCTGATCCTGATGCCCGTACTGAGCTGGCTGCTGTTCCGCAGCCTGCCCGAACCGCCCGTACCGCCCGCACAGCCGGAACCACCCGTATCGCCGGAACCGCAGCCTGCGGAGGCGGTACGGCCGACGGCGACCGGCGGCCGGATCACGGGTCGGTGACCTTGTGCACCGTGGTGTCCTCGGGGCCGACCCGTCGCCCGTCGGCGGACAGTACTTCGAGTGCGCGCAGGTGTTGTCCCTCGCGGCGGTCGACCAGTTGTGAATGCGGTTCGCCGGGGGCGAAGAAGTTCTGCTCGCCCCACTGCCGCAGCGCCACGATGACGGGGAAGAGCGCCTCGCCCTTCGGGGTCAGCACGTACTCGCGGTAGGCGCTGCCGTCCGACGCGGGCACGGATTCCAGGACGCCACCGGCGACGAGGCCGCGCAGCCGAGCGGTGAGGATGTTCTTGGCCACGCCGAGGCTGCGCTGGAACTCCCCGAAGCGCCGGCTTCCGTCGAAGGCGTCCCGCACGATCAGCAGGGACCACCAGTCGCCGATCGCGTCCACCGACCGGGCGACGGGACATTCGCTGTCGTCGAAGCGCGTTCTGCTCACCATGGGTCCCTCATTCTCGCAGTGGTTGCAACATGCTACCAAAAGGGGTTAGCGTCGCCCTCGCTCATTGGTAGCAAGATGAAACCAGATAGGGGATGCAGATGCTGATGTCCGGCAACAGCGCAGGCAGCGAGGGGAAATCCGCGTACGTCCTCTCCCGCGGCATCGTCACGCTCTTCGCCATCGCCTGCGGCGCCGCCGTCGCCAACGTCTACTTCTCCCAGCCGCTCCTGGTGACCATGGGGCGCGATCTCGGCATGAGCCCGGCACTCGTCGGCAGCGTGGTCACCCTCACGCACGTCGGATACGGCCTCGGTCTCTTCTTCCTCGTGCCGCTCGGCGACGTGGCCGACCGCCGACGGCTCATCGTGGCCCAACTGCTGCTCCTGGTGGCGGCGTTGGCCGTGGTGGCCACCGCCCGCACGGCGGTGATGCTGCTCGCGGGCATGGCCGCGACGGGCCTTCTCGCGGTCGTCACGCAGACGCTGGTGGCGTTCGCGGCATCACTGGCCCGCCCCGCCGGACGCGGACGCGTGGTCGGCCGGGTCACCAGCGGCGTCGTCATCGGCATCCTGCTCGCCCGCACCGCATCCGGCCTCATGGCCGACCTCGCGGGCTGGCGCTCCGTCTACCTCGCCTCGGCATCGCTCACCGCGCTGCTCGCCCTGGTCCTGTACCGAGTGCTGCCCCGCCACAGCGGCACTGCGCCGACCACCCTGCGCTACGGACAGCTGCTGCGCTCCACGCTCACCCTGTTCGCGCGCGAACCACTGCTGCGTATAAGGGCGTTGTACGGTCTGCTGGTCTTCGCCGCCTTCAGCACCCTGTGGAGCAGCATCGCGCTGCCGCTCAGCCAGGCCCCGTACTTCCTGTCCCACAGCGCGATCGGAGCGCTGGGCCTGATCGGCGTCGCCGGTGCGATGGCCGCGACCGTCGCGGGCCGCCTGAACGACCGCGGACTCCCGGGGCGGACCACCGGCACGGCCCTCGCGCTGCTCGCCGCCTCATGGCTGCCCCTGGCCTTCACCCGCAGCTCGCTCTGGGCCCTGGCCGTCGGCGTGATCCTTCTCGACCTCGCCGTGCAGGCCGTCCATGTCACCAACCAGACCCTGATCTACGACCTCCACCCGGAGGCGGGCAGCCGGCTGATCGGCGGATACATGGTCTTCTACTCGATCGGCAGCGCCACCGGCGCCATCGCGGCGACCACGCTCTACGAGTCGGCGGGCTGGGGCGCGGTATGCGCACTGGGTGCCGCGTTCAGCCTGCTCGGGCTGACGCTGTGGGCGTTCACCCGGCACCACACCCCCACCCCGGAGGTCACCGGCTCGCACCTGGCCCGGCGGTGCGAGTCGGCGCGATGACTCACCAGCCCGTCAGGAGCAGATGGTTCAGCAGCAGCGCGAGCACGGCCTGCGCGGTGAGCCAGTGGCGGCGGGTCGCCCCGGGCAGGAGTGCCGTTGCCGCAGACAAGAACGTGGCGAACGGCAGCCAGATGCGTTCGGTCTCCGCCTTGCTCATGCCCGAGACGTCGGCCGCCAGCAGCGCGAGGAGGGCGGCCACGACAAGGACGGTCAGGCGGTCGGCCGGTGTCGTGCGGGCGGTGCGCAAGCGGGTGAGCGCGCCCGGCGCCGAGGCCACCGCCCTGCGCAGGCCCGCCACCGTCGCCAGGCCGACGACGAGCACCGTGCAGGCGAGGTTGGCCCAGACGAAGTAGCCGTACGGCCTGACTCCGGCCGCCCCCTGGTAATAGCGCTCGACGAGCAGGTGGTACGCCTCCCACCAATTGAAGCCCGCGAGCGTGAAGACCAGCGGTGCGACGGCCGTTCCCGCGAGGAACAGCGGGAGCGGGCGCAGGCTGCGGGTGACCAGCAGGACGGCGGCGGCGACCAGGACGAACAAGGTCAGGCCGTACGAGAGGTAGCAGACGAGGCCGAACAGGAGGCCCGAGCCGAGAGCCGCCGCGGCGGGGGAGCGGACCGTACGCGTCGCCGCCAGCGCGAGCAGGGCGACCATCCACGCCGTGACGGCGGCGAAGTAGCCGTCCGCCGACGCGCCGACCCAGATCGCGGCCGGGGTCAGCACGAGGAAGGGCGCCGCCCGGCGGGCGGTCTCCTCGTCGGCCAGAACGCGCAGGGTGATCAGGACGGCCAGTACGGCGGTGCTGCCCACGGTGATGCAGAACGCCCCGGCCCAGGCGCCGCCCCCGAGTCCGACACGGTCGAGGAGGACGAAGGTGAGGGTGGCGCCCGGCGGATGGCCGGCGGTGTGGGGCGGCCAGTGGTCGGGGGAGTCGATGAGGATGTGGCGCGTGAAGTCCCGCAGCGTCGCCGGGATGTCCTGGAAGCGGTCGATGACCTGGAGATATTCGTATTTGGTGGTGAGCCGCTCCGCCACGCCCCGGTGCCAGCCGTCGATCAGCGCGAGCGACCAGATCCAGGCCAGGGCAGCGGTCCATGCGCCCAGGAGGAGGGACCGCCAGGAGAGCCGGTCGGCGAGGGAGGGGCCGTACGCGATCACCGCGGCGGCGACCGCGAGCGCGGCGGGGGTGCCGGGGCCGATGTGCGGGTCCCACCGGGCATACAGCGGCGGCCAGTTGAGATGCAGCGTGCCGTCCGTGTGTTCGATCCAGGAGCCGACGACGATGGCCGCGGTGACGAGTAGCGCCGCGATTCCGGCAGCGGCCAGGTCGCGGCGGTGACCGGTGCGTTCTGTGGTGCTCACGACTGCACGTTAGGCCCGGGGGACGCCTGTGCCCGGACTCCGAGGGGTGACGTCAGCGTTTCGTCATGAGTCGCGGGCCCGTCGGGAGGCAGCACCCGGCATACGGTCGGTCCATGCCCCGCACACCACGTGTGACCTCCCCTGCCGCGCCGGGTTTCTGGCGCAGCCCGCTGCGCGGGCCGTGGCTCACCTCGGTTCTCGGTGTCGTCCTGCTGGCCGGCATCACGCTCCTGTTCGTGACCGGCCTGCTGTCCTACGCGGCGTACAACCCGAACCTGTCACCCGTCAACGACAAGACACCGGACAAGGGCCTCCTCGGCTTCTATCTCTTCGACTGGCCGACCGACCCGCACTGGCTCTACCGCCTCAACCAGGGCCTGCACGTCACGGTCGGCATCACGCTGGTCCCGGTGCTGCTCGCGAAGCTGTGGTCGGTGATCCCCAAGCTCTTCGCGCTGCCCCCGGCGCGGTCGGCGGGACACGCCCTCGAACGGGTCTCGCTGCTCCTCCTGGTCGGCGGCGCGCTGTTCGAGTTCGTCACCGGAGTCCTCAACGTCCAGTTGGAGTACCTCTTCCCCGGGTCGTTCTACCCGCTGCACTTCTATGGCGCCTGGGTGTTCTTCGGCGCGTTCGTGGCCCACGTCGTGCTGCGCCTGCCCCAGGTCGTACGAGTGCTGCGGGAACAGGGATGGCGCGAACGGCTGCGGGACCCGCGTCCCGAGCCGGACGACGGGGAGGGGCTGGTGGCGGCCGGGCCCGCCGAGCCGACCGTGACCCGGCGGGGGGCGCTGGGCATGGTCGGTGCGGGCTCCGCCCTGCTGTTCGTGACGACGGCCGGGCAGACCGTGGACGGGCCCCTGCGCCGCACCGCGTTGTTCGCGCCGCACGGCGGCGGCGACCCGGGAAGCGGGCCGAACGGCTTCCAGATCAACAAGACGGCCGCGAAGGTGGGCATCGAGCGGCAGGACACCGGCGAGCTGTGGCGTCTTGTCGTCGCCGGACCACGCGGAGAGGTCAAGCTCTCGCGGACCGATCTGCTCCAACTGCGCCTGCACAGCGCGGCGTTGCCCATCGCCTGCGTGGAGGGCTGGTCGACGTCGGACCAGTGGTGGCGCGGCGTGCGGCTGCGTGACCTCGCGGCCCTCGCCGGGTTCGACGAGGATCCGCCGGGCGTGCTCGTGGAGTCCTTGCAGCGGCACGGAGCCTTTCGCAAGGCCGCGCTGCGCGACAACCAGGTCCGCGATCCGCGCTCCCTCCTCGCCCTGCACGTCAACGGGGAGGACCTGTCGCCGGACCACGGCTATCCGGCGCGGATCATCGTTCCGGCCGCGCCCGGAGTGCTCAACACCAAATGGGTGTCCCGTCTGACCTTCGGGGAGCTGTGATGAGCGGTCTCGCGCAAGGAATCCGGCCCGTGGACCGACTCCGGCGGTGGTACGGCGAAGGGCCGCTGCAACTCCTTGTGCTGCTGGCCTCGTTCGCGCTCGCCGGGTATGCCGGGGTGCGCCTCCTGGACGGCGACTGGCTGCTGATCGCCGTCTGGTTCGCCGGCGCGGCGCTGGTGCACGACCTGCTGTTCGTGCCCGCGTACGCACTGGCCGACCGGGCCCTGCGGACCGCCGCGGGGCGGCTGGAACGCAGGGAGTGGATCAACTTCGTACGGGTTCCGGCTTTCCTGTCCGGGCTGCTGTTCCTTGTGTGGTTTCCGCTCGTCACCCGGCAGGTGGAGGGCTACGAATCCTCCACCGGGCTCCCGGCCGGTGTCTTCCTCACCCGGTGGCTGGTCGTCACGGGCGTGCTGTTCGCGGGAGCCGCTCTGTGCCGGGTGCTTCAGGTGCGGCGCGCGCGGCGCAGCGCCAGGAAACAACGGCCCCCGGTGGACCACTGATCGACCCGGCTCCAGCCGGGCGGACGGGCGTGGCGCAGCAGGGCGGGGGTGCCGAGGCGGGCCCAGGGGAACGGCTCGCCCGGCGCGCCGTGCCCGTCGTCGACGTGCACCTCCACCCGCTCGTCGACGTCCACCGGTGCCGTCTCGGCGATCAACAAGCCGCCGGGAGCCAGGAGTTGGGCGACCCGGGCGAGCAGGGCCGAGGGGTCGCCGCCGATGCCCACGTTGCCGTCGATAAGCAGAGCCGTGCCCCAGCGTCCCTCGCCGGGGAGCGCGTCGAAGACGGACCGCAGCAGCGCGGTGCCGCCGAGCCGGACCGTGTGGTCGACCGCGGCCTGGCTGACGTCGACCCCCAGGACGCGATGGCCGCGGGCCGCGGCCCCGGTCACCAGGCGGCCGGGGCCGCAGCCGATGTCGAGGACGCTGCCCTCGCAGCGGCGCAACGCGGAGAGGTCAGCCGCGTCGGCGCTCGCGCACCAGCGTTCGACGTCCAGGGGCAGCAGCCAGCCGTCGCTGCGGCGCAGGAACAGCGGGCCGTGGCCGTTGCGCAGGGCATTGGTGTACGGATCGGTGTGCCAGGGCGCGGCCGCGGGGGCCGCCCCGCGGAGCCCGGTGGCGGGCGGTGCGGTGCTCATCGGCCGCCGTCCCGTCCCGTGTGCCCGGCCGTCGCCGCGAGACGGTCGAGGGTCGCGGCGAACCGGCTGTGCGGCGCCGCCGCCGCGACCTCACCGGCGTCGTCGGCCGTGTCGACGTCACGCAGCCAGGGCAGATCGCGCACCCTCAGCCCGGCGCCGGTGAGCCGGGCCCGTTGCAGGGCGCCGGTGTCGGGCCGCGACATGGGGACGCCGCGCAGCAGCCGCGGATCGGGCTCGGCCAGGCCGAGCGCCCAGAATCCGCCGTCGAAGGCGGGGCCGAACCAGGCGTCGCAGTCCTGCCAGGCGTCGGGGCCGAGCGCGGGGGCGAGCAGGGCGGGGGTGATCTGGGGGGTGTCCATGCCGACCAGGAGGGCCGGCCCCGTACAGGCGCCGAACGCCGCCGCGAGCCGCTCGTCCAGGCCGCCCGCACACTGCGGGATCACCTCGATGCCGGAGGGCAGCCAGGGCCCCGGCCGCCCTTCGAGCACCAGGACCCTGCGGCGGGCGGGGGCGGCGAGCACCGTGCCGAGCGTGTCGGCGAGCGAGGCCGCGGCGAGCTCGGCGGCCTCCTCGGGGGAGTAGGGCGGAGTCAGCCGGGTCTTCACCCGCCCCGGCAGCGGTTCCTTGGCGATGACGAGGAGGGTCGTTCCGTGGGTGATCATGCGGCACCGCCGAGTCCGGGCAGGGGGCCGGCCCCGGGGGTGCGGGGCGGGTTGGGGCGTGCTGTGGAGGGTCCTGAACGGGGGCGCGCGGCGGTGGCGGGGAGGGTCGTGCCGTACGTCGTCATGCGGCACCGCCCGACGTCTGGCGCGCGCGGGCGGCGGGAGTCGGCCGGGGTGGTTCCGCGAGCACCGCCCGCATGTCGCGCACCGCGTGCCACGTCCCGCGCCACGTCCCCGTGACCTTCGACTTGCCCTCGCGCGGCAGATACGGCACGTCACGCTCCTCGATCCGCCAGCCCGCGTCCGCCGCCCGCACGACCATCTGCAGCGGGTAGCCGCTGCGCCGGTCGGTCAGGCCGAGCCCGGCCAGGGCCTCGCGCCGCATCGCCCGCATCGGGCCGATGTCGTGCAGACGTACGCCGGTACGCCGCCGCAGCATCCGTGCGAGCGCCACGTTGCCCGCGCGTGCGTGCGGCGGCCAGGCGCCGCGTCCCTGCGGACGCCTGCGGCCCACGACCAGATCGGCCTCTCCGTCCGTCACCCTGCGTACGAAGGCCCGCAGCAGCCCCGGATCGAGGGAGGCGTCGCAGTCGCAGAAGCACACGATGTCCGCGTGGGACGCCGTGAGGCCCGCGTGGCAGGCGGCCCCGAAGCCCCGCTGCGACTCCCGCACGACCGTGGCGCCCAGCGCGCGGGCGATGTCCGCCGAACCGTCGGTGGAGCCGTTGTCGACGACGACGGCCCGCCAGCCTTCGGGAATGCGTTCCAGGACCCACGGAAGGGCCGCGGCCTCGTCGAGGCAGGGCAGGACGACGTCGACCCGGACGGCACGAGCATCAGAAGCCTCGGGTAGGTCGGGTTCTACGGAGGGAGAGGGGGTCATGTGACTCACCCTATGAATCCGAACCGGACATAATGGACTTGAGGTTCTTACGAAACACGGACATCGGCAACCGGAAGCAGGCCTGACCGGCCGCTCCCCGCGCCCGGAGTGCGAGGCTTGCCGTATGCAGCCACCACCGCAGGAACGCCCGCCCGCCGGAGCCGTCGGAGCCGCCGCGCCCGGCACGCTCCGGGTGCTCGTCGTGGACGACGACCCCACCGTCGCCGAGGTCGTCGCGGGCTATCTGGAGCGCGGCGGCTACGTGGTCGGCCGCGCCGAGGACGGCCCCGGCGCGCTGGAGCGGGCCGGGGCCTTGCGGCCCGACCTCGTAGTCCTGGATCTGATGCTGCCCGGCATGGACGGTCTGGAGGTGTGCCGCCGCCTGCGCGCCAAGGGGCCGGTGCCCGTCATCATGCTCACCGCCCGCGGCGACGAGGACGACCGCATCCTGGGCCTTGAGGTGGGCGCGGACGACTACGTCACCAAGCCGTTCAGCCCGCGCGAGCTGGTCCTGCGGGTGGATTCGGTGCTGCGGCGCAGCCGCGCCGCACACGCCCCCGAGGGCCTGGCCACGCTGGCCGCCGCGGGGCTGTGGGTGGACCCGGCGGCGCGTCGCGCGACGAAGGAGGGGACGGAGCTCGCGCTCACCCTGCGGGAGTTCGACCTCCTGACCTTCCTGCTGCGCCATCCGGGGCAGGCGTTCTCCCGGGAGGAGCTGATGCGGGAGGTGTGGGGCTGGGAGTTCGGCGACCTGTCCACGGTCACCGTCCATGTCCGCAGGCTGCGCGGCAAGGTCGAGGACGATCCGGCAAGACCGCGGCTCGTCCAGACGGTATGGGGCATGGGATACCGCCTCGACGTGCACGCTTCCACCGACCCGGGCGACCCTGCGGGCGACCCCGTGCCGCCCCGAGCCGAAGGCTGATCTCCCGTGCAGGACATCCTCGTCATCGCCGTCTTCGCCTTCCTCGGGGCGGCGGCCGCCGGGCTGCTCGGCGTCCTGACGCTGCGTCTGCTGCGGCACCGGTCCCTCACGGTGTCGATGACCGTCGTGGCGGCCGTCGCCGTCCTCGCGATGCTGGCCGGGACGCTCGCCGTGGCGTGGGAGATGTTCCTGTCGCCGCACGACCTGCAAGTGGTCACCGTCGTCGTGGCGATGGCCGCCGTGGTCTCCCTCGCCACGGCGCTGCTGCTCGGCCGCTGGATGGTCGCCGGCAGCAAGGCCCTGACCCTGGCCGCCCGTTCCTTCGGCGAGGGCGGCAGCTTTGCGGCCCCGTCCGAACCCGTCAGCTCCGAACTTGCCGAGCTGACAAGGGAGTTGGAGGCGACCAGTGCCAAGCTCGCCGAGGCCGGGGAGCGCGAGCGGGCCCTGGAACGCTCCCGGCGCGAACTGGTCGCCTGGATCTCGCACGACCTGCGCACTCCGCTGGCCGGCCTGCGGGCGATGTCCGAGGCGCTTGAGGACGGCGTCGCCGCCGACCCCGACCGCTACCTGCGCCAGATCCGCACCGAGGTCGAACGACTCAACGCCATGGTCGGCGACCTCTTCGAACTCTCCCGTATCCACGCGGGCGCGCTGGCCCTCTCGACCGCCCGCATCTCCGTCTACGACCTCGTGGGCGACGCGCTCGCGGGCGTCGATCCGCTCGCCCGCGAACACCGGGTGCATCTCGTCGGCGACAGCGTGGAGGCACTGCCGGTGGAGGTCGACAGCAAGGAGATGAGCCGCGTGCTCGGCAACCTCCTGATCAACGCGATCCGCCGTACCCCGGCCGACGGAACCGTCGCGGTGGCCGCGGAGCGCTCCCCGGACGGTGTGGTCCTCTCCGTGACCGACGGCTGCGGCGGCATCCCCGAGGAGGACCTGTCCCGCGTCTTCGACACCGGCTGGCGCGGCAGCCAGTCCCGCACACCCCCGGCGGGAGCGGGCCTCGGCCTCGCGATCGTGCGCGGCATCGTCGAGGCCCACCAGGGCCGGGCGGCCGTACGAAACGTGGCAGGCGGCTGCCGCTTCGAGGTAACGCTGCCGACGGCAGGGGCGTAGCCGCCGTTCCGCCGGAGTTCCCGGCGGTGCGACCCCCGTGGCGGCGCTCTCGCGAACGCAGGGCGGCTGCCGCTTCGGGCCACGCCACTGACAACCCCGGCGCAACCGCCGCTCTCCGGTGGGGTCTCGGCGGACTGTCCCGGTGTCGCTGCTGCCGGGCCGGATCTCGGCGGGCGCGTCCCGTAGTCGCCGCTGCCCGGCAGGTTCGCGGTGGCCCGCCCCGTGTAAGTGCTGGTGTCCGGCAGGGCCCTGGCGGGCCTGGCCCGTAACCGCCGCCCTCCGGCAGGACCTGCCCCAGGACCGCGCCTGGCAGGCCCCCGGCGGACCTGCCCCGTACCGGCCGTTCCCCCCACTGCCCCGGGCGCACCTGCCACCCTGGCCCCCGTTGCCCGGAGGCCCCGCAGGCCTACCCCCGCAGCGGTGCCTTCGCGAACGTGGCCATTCCCTCTGTGAAGCCCACTTCCGCTCGCCACCCCAGGTCCGCCCGCAGCCGGCTCGAGTCCGCCGTGACGTGCCGTACGTCGCCGAGTCGGTACTCGCCCGTCACCGCCGGGGCCGGGCCGCCGAACGCCCGCGCCAGTTCGCCGGCCATTTCCCCGACGGTGTGCGGATCGCCGCTGCCGGTGTTGTACGCGGTGAACGCCCCCGCCTCCCGCTCGCGCACCGCCTCCAGCGCCATCGCGTTCGCCGCCGCCACATCCCGTACGTGGACGAAGTCCCGCCGCTGGCGGCCGTCCTCGAACACGCGGGGTGCCTCGCCCCGCTCCAGGGACGAGCGGAAGAACGAGGCCACACCGGCGTACGGGGTGTCGCGGGGCATGCCGGGGCCGTACACGTTGTGGTAGCGCAGCGACACCGCACGGCCGCCGCTCGCCCGCGCCCACGCGGCGGCCAGGTGCTCCTGGGCCAACTTGGTCGAGGCGTACACGTTGCGCGGATCGGCGGGCGCGTCCTCGGCCACCAGGCCAGGGGCCAGCTCGGCCCCGCAGTCGGGACAGCGGGGTTCGAACCGCCCGGCGTCCAGATCGGCCGCCGCGCGCGGCCCCGGCCGTACGACCCCGTGCCGGGCGCACTCGTACCGCCCCTCCCCGTACACCACCATGGACCCGGCGAGCACCAGATCCCGTACCCCGCACTCGGCCATCGAGGCCAGCAGGACGGCCGTGCCCAGGTCGTTGCAGCCCACGTACTCGGGAGCGTCGGCGAAGTCCTTGCCGAGCCCCACCATCGCCGCCTGATGACAGACCGCGTCCACCCCGCGCAGCGCCTCCCGCACCGCGTCCCGGTCCCGGACGTCGGCGACGGACCACGGCCGGTCCGCGGGCGGCCGGGCCCCTCCGGAATGGGCGGACGGCAGCAGCGCGTCGAACACCACCGCTTCGTGCCCCCTTTCGGTGAGGGCTTCGACCACGTGCGATCCGATGAACCCGGCGCCGCCGGTGACAAGTACGCGCATACGGGCCACGCTAGGCGCGCCGAGCCGCAAGGACGATCACCGACAGGGCTTCGTCACGGGTCCGTAAGGTCCGCAAGAACCTCCGCCGGGGTGCCCAACACGTCCCTCATCGCGTCACGACACCCCTCGCCACGCCGAGTTCGACCAGATCCTGCGGGCGCAGACGAAGCTGCTCAGCCGTCGACCGGATCTCCTCGTGCCCCCGCTTGAGGATCGCGGCGGCGTGCTCGGGAGCGATCACCGAGAAGTAGCTGTCCGGCGTCGCCCAGAGGTTGTCCGGCGCCGCGAGGGCGAGTGCGCCGCCGGACCCGCCCTCGCCGATGACCAGCGAGGTGACCGGCACCGGTGAGCAGGCGACGGCGGCGAACAGATCGGCGATCGCCGCCCCCGCCCCCGCCCGTTCGGCCTCGGCCCCGTTCGCGGCCCCCGGGGTGTCGACGAGCGTCAGCACGGGAATGCCGAGCCGCCCCGCCAGCCGGACGAGCCGGGCCGCGGTGCGGTATCCGGCGGGAGTCGTCGCCGTCCCGCACTGTGCCGCGTAGGCGATCGTCCGTCCCTCGTGCGTACCGAACCCGCAGAGCATCCCCGGGTCCGTGCCCCCGCACCGGTCGCCGCGCAGGGGCGCCCTGTCCGTGAAGTAGGCGTCCAAGTAGGCCGTGGCGCGCGGGCGTTCGGGGTCGCGGGCGCGGCTGACGGCTTCCCAGCCGGTGGCGGGCAGATCGGTGCGGCCGAGCGCGGCCGGGGGTTCGGCGGGTGCCGGGGGAGCGGGGGCGGCGGACGTGTTCGGGGCGGACAGGAGCCTGAGGCGCAGGGCCAGGGCCGCGCGCAGCTCCGCGGGTCGTACGACCTCGTCGATGGCCCCGGCCGCCAGCTGGGCCTGCGCGGTGTACGCCGCGGGGTCCGCGTCCGCGGGGCGCACCCGGGAGCCGGCGAAGCCGATCTGGCTGCCGGGCAGCGCCAGGGTCAGGTCGGCGCCCGCCCCCAGGGTGGCCCAGCCGCCGCCCGTGGCCGGATCGCGCAGGACCGCGATCCGGGCCAGGCCCGCCGCGCCGGTGAGCTCGGACTGCCGTGCCACCCGCTGGAGCTGGACCAGGGCGCGCATGCCCTCCTGCATGCGGCTGCCGCCCGTCGCGATCAGCGAGACGACGGGCAGCCGGTGCTCCCTTGCATGCCGGTGCGCGGCCTCGATGCGGTCCCCGGTGCGCTCGCCGAGGGAGCCGCCCAGGAAGCCGAACTCGAAGGAGACGATCACCGCTCGCGTGCCGCCGACGGCCGCGGTGCCGCAGACCACCGACTCCCGTTCGCCGGTGCGCTCCCCGGCGCGGGCGCGGGCGTCCCCGTACCCCTGCCAGGCGAGCGGACCGTCCCGTCGTCCGTCGTCGAACTTCGCTTCAGCACCGGGGAGTTCTTCGAAGGTGTCCGGATCGGTCACCGCGGCGACGGCCGCACGGGCGGTCCACCGGCCGGGCAGGGGCTCAGGCATGCAGGGACCGCTTCATGATCTTGCCCATGTCGTTGCGCGGGAGCTCCGGCAGATAGTGCACGACCCGCGGACGCTTGTGCGGGGCCAATTGAGCGGCCACATGGTCCGCCAAGTCCTTCTCGCCCGGGGGCTGTTCGGCGTCCGTCGGCACGATCCAGGCGACGATGCGCTCGCCCAGGTCGTCGTCCGGTTCGCCGGTCACGGCGGCCTCGCGGACACCCGGATACTCAAGGAGGGCATTCTCGATCTCACCGGCGCCGATCTTGTACCCGCCGCTCTTGATCAGGTCGGTGGCCTTGCGGCCGACGATGCGCACATAGCCGTCGTCGTCGCGCACCGCCATGTCGCCGGTGCGGAACCAGCCGTCGGCGGTGAAGGCGGCGGCGGTGGCGTCGGGCCGGTTCAGATACTCGGTGAACAGGTTCGGGCCGCGCACCTCGATCTCGCCGACCTCCCGCGGGTCCGAGGTCTCGGCGCCCGCCTCGTCCACCAGGCGCAGCTCCACACCGCCCAGCGGCACCCCGACGGTTCCGGCGCGCGGTTCGCTGTCGGCCCGCACGCTCGTGTTCATCAGGGTCTCCGTCATGCCGTACCGCTCGATCACCCGGCGGCCCGTCGCCGAAGCAATCCGCTCGTGGTCGTGCACGGGCAGCGCGGCCGATCCCGACACCAGGAGCCGCGCGCCGGACAGCGCCTTGGCGAGACCCGGATCGGCGGGCAGCGCCTCCGCGATGCGGTGGTACATGGTGGGTACGCCGAACAACATCGTCGCCCCGTCGGCCAGTTCGCGCCGCACCCCCTCGACGGAGAACCGGCCCAGGTGCCGCACCGAGCCGCCCCGGCGCAGCGGACCCAGGATGCCGAGGATCAGGCCGTGCACATGGAACAGCGGAAGTCCGTGCACCAGCACGTCGTCGGACGTCCACTCCCAGGCGTCCTCAAGGGCGTCGAGGGTGGCAAAGAGGGCCCGCCGGGGCAGCACCGCGCCCTTGGGCGGGCCGGTGGTGCCGGAGGTGTAGACGACGAAGGCGGGGGACTCGGGGCCGGGCTCGACCGGCGCCTGCGGGGGCGTCGCGCCAGAGGTGATCGTGATGTCTGTACGCTCCAACGCCCTCAGGGGCGCGGGTAGTTCGTCGCCCGGCGCCGCAAGGACCACCGACGGGGCGCTGTCCGCGACGATGTGCCCCAGCTCGCGCTCCCCGATCTTCGGGTTCAGCGGTACGACGGGCACACCGGCGAGCAGCGCGGCCACCACGCCGACGGCGGTTTCGAGCGTCGGCGTCGCCCACAGCGCGACCCGGCGCGCCGAGCCGGCGGAGGCGGCCAGGGAACCCGCCGCGGCGGCGAGTTCGGCGTACGTCAGGGAGCGTTCGCCGAAGCGCAGGGCGGGGCGGTCGGAGCCCGCGACGAGGGCCGGGAAGAGGGGCGGGTGGTCAGAGCTCACGCTGCGTATCTCCTAGGTTGTCGCGTCGGTGCGAAGCGGTCCGGCAGCGCCGGGCCCGTGCTGGTTCGTCCTACCCGAATCCTGGCACCACCAGGACGAGCCACACCGCGGCGGGCACCACGGCCACGATGATCCCGCCGTACACCATCAGCTGGCGGAAGAAGCGTTCCCGGTCGACGTCGGGGGCGGCGGCGAGCACCAGCGCGCCGTTGGTCGAGAACGGGCTGACGTCCACGACGGTGGCGGAGACGGCCAGCGCCGCGATCATGCCGACCGCGCCGATCTCGCCCTGGGCCAGGAACGGCACGGCGAGCGGAATCAGCGCGCCCATGATGCCGACGGAGGAGGCGAACGCGGAGATGATCGCCCCGATGTAGCAGAGCAGCACGGCGGCCAGGAGCGGGACGCCGATGTCGGAAACGCCCTCACCTGCCCACTTGATGGTGCCCATCTCTTCCAGGACGCCGACGTAGGTCAGCACGCCGCAGATCAGGAGCACGGTCGACCAGGCGATCTCGCCGACGGCCCGGCGGCTGGACTCGGGCCAGAACGCGCTCAGGATCACGGCGAGCGTGATGGAGCTCAGACCGGCGTCGAGGTCGAAGCCGAGCACGGCGACGACGAGGGCGACCAGCGCGGCGAGCGTGGCGATCTTGGCCGGATCGAGCCGGGATTCGTCGTCCTCCGCAGCCGATTCGGACTCCTCGACCATGTCGCGACCGCCCAGCTTCAGCCCGCCGAAGAGGACGAACACGATCCCGGCGATGATGAGGTTGGCGATCAGCGAGGCGAGGAAGAGGGCGACTTCGTTGCCCGGCAGGTTCTCGCGCTCCACGATGCCGTTGACGATGGACCCGTAGATGCTGATCGGCGAGAAGCCGCCGCCCTGCGCTCCGTGCACCACCATGGCGCCCATCAGGAGCGGGCTGATTCCGTACCGGGCGGCGAAGCTCAGGGCGATCGGCGCGACGATCGCCACGGCGGCCGGGCTGACCGCGCCGATCGCGGTGAGCGCCCCGGTGATCACGAACATCACCCAGGGGATCAGCGCGATCCGCCCGCGCACCAGGCGGATGGAGGCGTGCACCAGCCAGTCCGTGGTGCCGTTGGCGCGGGCGATCGCGAACAGATAGGTGACGCCGACCAGGACGACGAAGAGGTCGCCGGGGAAGCCGGCGAAGATGCCGTCCGCGTCGAGGTCGGCGGCCAGCTCGCCGACCGCGAAGGCGGCGGCGAAGGCGAGCGCGCCCATGTTGATGGAGCGGGTGGTGGCGATCACGAAGACCACCACGAGTACGAGGATGGAGATGAGTTCGGCGGACATCGTGGGCTCCCGTCCCTGGGGCCGTCCCTCAGTGGCCAAGTGGCTGAACCAATTTGGCCGTTGGCGGAACTCAGCGTCGGGGTATCGGTTTCGGCCGTCAAGGGATCGGACAGAAATTGGCTGGACCACTTGGCCACTCGTCCACTGTGACGGCCGCTGTTAGGCTGCGAAGCCATCGGCACGGGGACCGAAATACGGCACGGGGGCCGGTATGGGGGGGTTGGGATGTCTGACGCGCTGCGCCCCATGGGCAGGACGAGGCTGTACGAGCAGGTGCTCGACCGGCTGCGCGCCTACGTCGGCGAGGGCGGTCTGCGCTCCGGCGACCGGCTGCCCCCCGAGCGTGAACTGGCACAGCGCCTCGGTGTCTCCCGCGCCTCCGTCAAGCAGGCCATCGTCGTGCTCGAAGTGCAGGGCCTGGTCGAGGTGCGCCACGGCGGCGGCACCTATCTGGTCAAGGACAGCCTGGACGCCGAGCCCGTGGAGCGGCTCGTGGAGCGCAAGCGGAGGCTGCCCGATGTCCTGGAGGCGCGCGAGGCCCTGGAGACCAAGCTCGCCGAACTGGCCGCCGAGCGCCGCACGGACGAGGACCTGCGGGCGATGCGGGACGCCCTCGACACCATGGCGCGCGAGATCGAGGAGGGCCGGCACGGCACCGAGGGCGACCGGCTCTTCCACGCCGCCGTGACCGCGGCCGCGCACAGCGTGCTGCTCGCCGAGTTCATGCGCTCCATCGCCGAGCAGATCACCGAGAGCCGCAACGAATCACTGCGCCAGGTGCGCCGCCCCGCCCGTTCCCTCGCCCAGCATCACGAGATCCTCGACGCGATCGAGGCGGGCCGCGGCCGCTCGGCGGCGGCCGCGATGCGCCGGCACGTGCGGACGGTCGCGAAAGTACGGCTCCTGGACTGGAACCCGGAGGACGGGGCGAGCGTGCCCGCGCCGGACCAGCCCGAGGAGTAGTACCCGCGGTAACTTCCCTCCCGCACGGGACTGTTCATTCGTCGACGCAGACCCCACCATTCTCGGCACGTCCGCCGGCCCGAAGGGGAACCTGTGCTGCGCCGATCTTCCGTACCGCTGACCATCGCGGCCCTCGCCGCCCTGCTGCTGCCGCTGACCACGGCCCGGGCGGCGGACCGCGCCCCCGTGGCCGCCCGCACTCCGGTGATCTTCGTCCACGGCTACAACGCCGACCCGGGGGTATGGGGCTCCCTGCGCGACGACTTCAAGGCGTCGGGCTACACGGACGCCGAACTCTTCTCCTGGGGCTACGACACCGGCAAGTCGGTCAACGAGGTGCTCTCCGGCCGGTTCGCCGCGTACGTCGAGCAGGTGCGCGCCCGGACGGGCGCCGCCAAGGTGGACGTCGTCGCCCACTCCTTCGGCAGCCTCGTCACGCGCTGGTACGTCAAGCACGGCGGCGGCACCGCGACGGTCGCCCACTGGGCCTCCCTGGCGGGACCCAACCACGGCACCGCCACGGCCTGGGCCTGCGCCGCCTGGTCGCAGGCCTGCCGTGACATGACGCCGGGGTCGTACGTACAGGACGGGCTCGCGGAGGGCGACGAGACGCCGGGCGGCGTCGCCTACGCGACCTGGTGGTCCAACTGCGACGAAGTCATCAACCCGGACAACAGCGTGCCGATCGCAGGCGCGGCCAACTACGCGGCGGGCTGCCTGAAACACAACGACCTGCTGGGAGACGACGGGGTGTCACAGGGCGTCCGGGACTTCCTCGGCGGGTAGTTGCCCGTGGCCGGCGCCCGCGGATGGCGCCTGCGGTCAGCGCCGCAGGCGGACGCGGGTCAGCAGGTCCTCGCCCGCGGGGCCGGAGCCCGACTTGTCGACCACGTACGCGTGCCCGTCGGCCACGTGGACGTGGTTGGGGTTCGCGCCGGTGGGCACGGACTTCACGACGGCGCCCTTGTGCGGGTCGACGATCGTGACGGTGGCGCTCGTGCGGTTGACCGCGAGGACGTGGCCCGAGCGGCGGTCGACGGCCACGGACTTGGTGCCGCCGCCGGTGGCCACGGACCGGGTCACCGCACCCTTGCGCAGGTCGACGACCGTGACGGTGCCGGAGGTCTGGTCGGCGGTGTAGGCGGTGCGGCCGTTCTTGGAGAGGGCGATGGAGAGCGATCCCTGCCCGGCCGGTATGAGCCGCGGGCTCTTGGCGCCGGGGGAGACCTCGATGATGCGGGCGCCGTGGAAGTCGGCGGCGTACACCGAGCCGGTCCGCTTGTTCAGGGCGAGGCCCGTCGGTCCGGTGCCGGGGACGGTGACGCGTTCCTTCTCCTTGAAGGTCCCGGAGTCGAAGGCGACGAGGGTGCCGTCGCCGAACGCGCTCGCCCACACCGTGTCGCGCCGCTCGTCGACGACGATCTCCCTGGCGTGGTTCACGCCCGGCAGCGAGGCCAGGCGCTTGCCGGTGCGCTGGCTGTACACGGCGACGGAGTGGTCGCGGGTGTTCGTCGTCCAGACGGTGTTGTGCTCGTCGTCGACGGCGACTCCGTAGACCGACTCGACCGCACCGGTGGCCGCGTCCGTGACCGGCGCCCGGTAGGCCTTCTCCACCTCCAGGGTGTCCGGGTCGACCCTCAGGAGTCTGGAGTCGGTGACGGTGGCGGGCGGCATGCCCACCGAGGAGGTCACCCAGAGCGCGTCGTTCCGCTCGGAGTACGCGGACTGGTACAGGCCCGGCCTGATCGGCACCGAGGCGCCGGGGGAGCCGTTCCCCGCGGTTGCGGCGGTCGCGGTGCCGGTCGGGACCAGGACACTTCCCGCGGCGAGCGACAGGGTGATCGCGGTGGAACGGCGGGCCCGGCGGATGGTTGAGCTCATGCTGCGTCGATCTCCTTGGCAGAGGTGCCTCCGGAGGGAGGCACTCGCCGATCAACTTAGCCGAGCCTTACCTAATTAGTCATGCCTCCGCTCAGGACCTCCGTTCAGGAACTCCGTTCAGGACAGGCAACCCGCATGCGCGAGGGCCTGCTTGAGGAGCACGCCGTGACCGCCCGGCATCTCGTGCTGGACCAGCTCGGACGAGGCCTCCTGCGGACTGAACCAGGCCAGGTCGAGAGCGTCCTGGCGGGGACGGCAGTCGCCGGCCACCGGGACGATGTAGGCGAGGGACACGGCGTGCTGGCGGGGGTCGTGGAACGGTGTGATGCCTTGCGTCGGGAAGTACTCGGCGATCGTGAAGGGCTGGAGCGCGGCCGGGACGCGGGGCAGCGCCGCGGGGCCGAGGTCCTTCTCCAGGTGGCGCAGCAGGGCGTCCCGGACCCGCTCATGGTGCAGGACCCGGCCGGAGACGAGGGAGCGGCTGACCGCTCCGTCCCGCCCCATGCCCAACAGCAGTCCGATGCTGGTCACTTCGCCGTTGTCGTCGACGCGCACCGGCACCGCCTCGACGTACAGGATCGGCATGCGTGCACGGGCCTGCTCGAGCTCGTCGGAGGTCAGCCAGCCGGGCGTGGTTTCGGTCGTGTCAGACATCGGCTGATCATACGTTCACTGGCTGTCGGCGTGCTGCTTCACCTTGGTCGCTGTGTCGCCGTCGACGGCCGACGCCAGTTGCGGCACCAGGCGTTCCAGCATGTACGGCAGGCTCAGGACCGACACGAAAGAGACGGAATTGCCGTAGTTGCTGGTCTCGGCGACACAGACCTCGCGGTCCTCCCTGGCCACGTCCAGATCGGCTTAGAGGGCCGCCGATGACCTTGTCCAGCCCGCCGGACAGGGTGAAGCCGAGGCCGGTGAGGACGCGCGAGCGGGGGTCCTGGCTGCCGAAGGCGAAAATTCCCTCGTACGGGGTGGCCATCACGGCGCCGGCCTTCGCGAACGCCGGATTCTCCCCGGCCGCGGCCGTGAACTCGGCCTCGACGCCCGTCACCAGTTTCTTCGCCTCGGTCTCCTGGCCGAGCGCCTTGCCGATGGTCTCGGTCTGCTGCTGCCACGGGACCCCGAAGTCGTTGAACTCCTCGGGCTGGGCCACCACCGGCGCGAACTTCGACGATCTTCTCCGTCTGCGGTCCCGTGCCGGTGTCCTTCAGGACGGTCGGCGCCTTGGCGTCGCGTGGTGGCGAGGTGTACGAGTCGTGGAGAACCGGGCATCACTCGTCGTCCCTCACGGTGGTGTCGGTTCCGGCGTGGTGCCCGGGGGTCTTGTCGGTCGCGGTGCGGGTGCCGGACCACGCCTGCCAGAGGGCGGCGTAGGGCCCTGAGCCTGCGCGCAGTTCGTCGTGGGTGCCGCTCTCCACGATCCGGCCGCCCTCCATGACGACGATCCGGTCCGCGGTCGCCGCCTGGGTCAGGCGGTGTGCGACCACCAGCGCGGTGCGCCCCTCGATCGCCCGGCCCGCGGCCTTCTCCAGCAGGCGCGCGCCGGTGCTCCCCGCCTCGGCCGTCGCCTCGTCGAGCACGGCCACCGGCGGGTCGGCCAGCATGAGGCGGGCCAGCGCCAGTTGCTGGACCCGGGCGGAGGTGAGGCGGTGGCCGCCGTCGCCCACCACGGTGTCCAGGCCGTCGGGCAGCGCTTCGACCCAGTCGAGGGCCTCGACGTCGGCCAGTGCCGTGCGCAGGTCGTCGTCGGTGGCTTCGGGCCGGGCCAGGCGCAGATCGTCCGCGAGCGACCCGGCGAAGACATGGGTCTCCTGGGTGACCAGGGCCACCGGCAGACCGTCGGCCCGCGTCCGGGTCCCGGCCAGGTGCACGGACCCGGAGGTCGCCTCGTGCACCCCCGCGATGAGCTTGGCCAGGGTGGTCTTGCCCGCGCCGCTCGGGCCGACCAGGGCCACCCGCTCGCCGGGGCGCAGCGTGAGGTCCACGTTTTCCAGGACGGGACGGCCGGGTATGTAGGCGTGGTCGACGCCGGTCACGGTGACCGTGCCGTCCGGCGCCGCATCGGGCGCCGCCGGGGCCTCCCGTACGGACGCGGGCTCCGGGGTCTTCTCGTCGGCGACCCCGACGAGCCGGGCCAGCGACGCGGTCGCCGACTGCGCGTCGTCGAGCAGGACGAGCGCGTTGTTGACCGGAGCGAACAGGCTGTGGAAGTACAGCGCGGCGGCGGTCGCCGTGCCGATGGACACCGAGTCGGCGCGGACCAGGAAGAAGCCGGCGACGAGAACGGCCGCGAGGCCGGTGTACTCGGCCACGTGCAGACGGTTGTAGAAGTCGAGGACCAGGCGGATGCCGCGCATCTTCAGCGCGACCGCGGTCGACGAGCGCCGCGTCACCCGCTCGGTGTGCTCCTCCTCGATGCGGAATCCGCGCACCGTGCCCGCGCCGGAGATGGTGTCGAGGAGCTGCTGCTGCTGGGCGCCGGTGGCGATGCGCTGCTGGGCGTAGAGCGGCACGGCATGGCGTACGTACCAGCGGGCGGTGGACGCCTGGACGGGCACCGCGAGGAGGGCCGCGACCAGGAAGCGCCAGTCGAGCGCCGCCATCGCGGCCAGCGTCAGGACGATGGCGAGGAGGGAACGGGCCAGCTCGGGCAGGGCGCTGCGCACCGCCTCGCCGACCACCGAGACGTCCCTGGTCACCCGCGCGGTGAGGTCCCCTGCCCCGGCCTTCTCGACCTGTTCGAGGGGCAGGCGCAGGGCCTTCTCCACGAACCGCTCGCGCAGTTGCGCCAGGACGGTCTCGCCGAGCCGGGAGACGAGGGAGAGGCCGAGCGAGGTGGTCGCGCCGTGCACGAGGGCCACCAGGACGAGCAGGACGACCGGCGGTGTCAGGTCTCCCGGCGGGTGCCGGTCGGCCACCAGGTCCACGATACGGCCGAGGATCGGCTGGACGAGGAGCCCCACACCGGTCGCCGCGATCATCACCGTGAAGCCGCCGACGGCCAGGCCGCGGTGCGGGCGCACCAGTTCGCGGACCGCGGCGCGGGTGCGGGGCGCGGTGGCGGTGGGGAGCAGCTCGCGGGTGTCCGTCCGCTGTCCTTCCGTGCTTTCGTTCATGCCAACACCGCCGCGCGATAGGACTCATGACGCTGGATCAGGTCTGCGTGCGGGGCCGTGTCGGTGACCCGGCCCGCGTCGAGGAGCACCACCCGGTCGGTGACCGAGAGCAGTGCGGGGCTCGTGGTCACCAGGACCGTGGTGCGGCCCTTGCGGATCTCGCGGAGTCCGGCGGCGATACGGGCCTCGGTCACGGCGTCGACCGCGGTCGTCGGATCGTGCACCACCAGGACCGGCCGCTCGGCGGCCAGTGCGCGGGCCAGGGCGACCCGCTGGCGCTGGCCGCCCGAGAGCGAGTGGCCGCGGTCGCCGACCGGCGTGTGCTCGCCGTCCGGCAGGGTCTGGGCGACCTGGGTGACTCCGGCGGCCGCCATCGCCTGTTCCGGGTCGCTGCCGTCGGGTGCGGCGGCGGTGACGTTCTCGCGGACGGTGCCTTCGAAGAGGTCCGCGTCGTGCGCGGCGACCAGCATCGCCGTGCGCAGCTCGGCCGGGTCGAGGTCCCGCAGGGCGATGCCGTCCAGGCGCACGGTCCCGGCGTCGGGATCGGTGTGCCGGGCCAGGCAGCGCATCAGGTCGCCCGCGTGCGCGGGGTCGGTCGCGACCACGCCGAGCAGTTCGCCGGGTGCGACGTCCAGGTCCACGCCGCGCAGCCCGCCGTGCCGTACGCCCTCCAGGCGGACCGCGCCGCGCACCGGCTGGGGCAGGCTGCGGTCTCCGGCGGTGACGGCGGGCGCGGTGGCAAGGACTTCCGCGACGCGGCCGGCCGATGCCCGGCCCTGGGCGAGCTCGGCGTTGACCCAGGCGAGCACCTCCAGGGGGCCGACGAGGAAGAGCGCGAGCCCGACCGCCGACACCAGCTCGCCGAGGCTGATGTCGCCCCCGGCGGCCAGCCTGCCGCCCACCAGGGCCACGACGGCGATCAGACAGCCCGTGAGGGCGAGGACCACACCGCTCTGGAAGGCCTGTGCGCGCGCCGCCTTCAGGGTGGCCCCCAGGGAGTCGCGGCTTGTGGTGCGGTAGCGGGCGATGGCCGCCGACTCACCGCCGATTCCCTTCAGTATCCGCAGCCCCGCCACCAGGTCGGCGGCGACGGCCGACGCGTGGGCGGCACGTTCCTGCTCGGCCTCGCTGCGGCTTTCGAGGGGCTTGCTCAGCAGATGCCCGAGCCACAGCAGGACCGGGGTGCCGAGCAGGACGACGAGGCCGAGCGTCGGCGACATGCGCAGCAGGACGACGGCGCAGGTGAGGATGCCGGTCAGGGCCGAGATGCCGGACATCACGGCCATGTTGACGGCGCCGACCCGCTTGGCGTCCTCGGTCGCGATGTTGGCGAGCGCTCCGGGCAGCCTGCCTTCCTCGGCGCCGCCGCCGGGGGCCAGTACGCGGCGTACGAGACGGATGCGCAAGGTGTGCTCGGCGGTGGCCGCGGCGCGTTCGCCGGCCATGGCGCCGAAGCGGAAGCTCAGCGCGAGTGCCACATAGCCCACGGCGAGCACGCCGAGGCAGATCAGCAGGGCGCCGGTGTCGGAGTCGGTGACGGCCTGGTCGATCGCGACGCCGATCAGGACGGGGACGAGCGCCTCGCCTATCTGGTGGCCCGAACCAAGGACGGAGCCCACGGCGACATCGCGCCGCTGCCCCCGTATCGACTCTCTCAGGACGTCCCGCCCCGACGGACTTGAAGAACTCACCCGCCACCCTCTCCAGGCCGGACAAACGAAAATCTAAGTGAGGGTACCCTAAGTTCGCGGAATTGTTTCCCCGTGGTGGCGTCCCACGGGAATGACGAGGGGCGTGCCGCTGACCGGGTCCGGGGTGAGCTGGTGCTGACGGCCGGAGAATTCGCCGACGGGGCGGTCCGCGAGGTCGGTCGGCGCGCGCGGCCGTCGAGGCGGACGGCGCCGCCGCGGGGCGCGAGGAGCCGGGCCAGGGCGCGCAGGAGGGTGGACTTGCCGCAGGCGTTGGCGCCGACGATCGCCGTGATGCGGCCAGGCGGTACGGGGCCCGCACCGCCTGGCCCGGGGGAGCCGACTCCCTTGCGGGAGGCGGGACTTGAGCGTGGTTTGGGGATCCGTGTTCCGCCGCAGCCGGGCCGGTCGCTTAGGTTGTCCTAACTTTTCGGCCACCGCCGGTGAGAGCTCCCGCCGCTGCCGCCGCTGCCACCACCTGACGGAAACCACCCTCGCGGCCCCCTAGGCTTCCTCCCGGCACCGGCACCTACCCCCTGGAGCGCGCACCGTGTTCGACCCCGCACCGGAGTACCCGTACCGTGACGGCCACCGGCCGGACGAGGCGCCGGAGCCGCATCCGCTGCTCGCGCCCGTGCTCGGTCTCCTTGGCCGCTGGCACGGCCGTGGCCAGGGCGAATACCCCACCATCGAGGCGGACTTCGGCTACGCCCAGGAGGTCACCTTCAGCCACGACGGCCGCCCCTTCCTCCGTTACGAGGCACGGGCCTGGCTCCTGGATGCCGACGACGCACCGCTGCGGCCGTCCGCACGCGAGAGCGGCTGGTGGCGGATGCAGCCCGACGGTCGCGTGGAGGCGCTGATCATCCAGCCCACCGGCATCGCGGAAATCGCGGTGGGCCGCGCGGTGGACGGCACGATCGACCTCTCCACCCACGAGGTGGCCCGCACCCCCACCGCCAAGGAAGTGGAGGCCACGCGCCGCCGCTACGAACTGACGGCCGTGGACACCCTCACCTTCGTGCACGACCTCGCGGCGGTCGGACAGCCGTTGCAGCACCACCTCTCGGCACGGCTCAAGCGCAGGGCGCAGGCATAGGCGTACCCGCACAGGCGTATCCGCACAGACGTACCCCGCAGGCGTACCCGGGGAGCCATTCGCACGTGGCCCGAAAGCAGCCTTGACCGAGGCCCGCCAAAGTCTATGGTCTGGACTAATCGGCCATCGCGAACATCTGGCCCCAGCACTTCACGCACACCCCCACTCAAGCGCCGTGAAGGAGTACGCATGCACAAGAAGCGGAAGTTGGCCGCCATGATCGGTGCGGGCCTGGCACCCGTCCTTGCCCTCACCCTGCCGACGGGTTCGGCCAGCGCACACGGATACGTCAACGCACCGGCCAGCCGGCAGGCGCAGTGCGCCTCGGGCGCGGTCTCGTGCGGCGAGATCAAATGGGAACCCCAGAGCGTCGAGGGACCCAAGGGCCTGCGCAGCTGCAGCGGCGGCAACGCCAGGTTCGCCGAGCTCAACGACGACAGCAAGGGGTGGAAGGTCAGCAACGTCAGCAGGACGCAGACCTTCACCTGGACGTTCACCGCACGACACCGCACCGCGAACTACGAGTACTTCGTGGACGGCACGAAGGTCGCCACGATCGACGGCGGCAACCAGCAGCCGCCGGCCACCGTCTCGCACCAGGTCAACCTCGGCAGCGCCACCGGCAGGCACAAGGTGCTGGCGATCTGGAACATCGGCGACACGTCGAACGCCTTCTACGCGTGCATCGACGTGAACATCCGCTAGAGCACGGGCACATACGGACCGCTGCTCCCTGACGGAAATCTCTCCGGTCATGGCCCTATGAAGTGATACGCCCGCTGGCTACCCTCCGCCGCATGATTTCCACGGTTGTCTGGGGCACCGGAAATGTCGGCCGAGCGGCCATCCGTGCCGTCGAGGCCCACCCGGCGCTGAAACTCACGGCGGTGCTCGTCCACAATCCCGAGAAGGTCGGCCGCGACGCGGCCGACCTTGCCGGTGTCGAGGGGCAGTCGGGCGTCACCGCCACCGACGACATCGACGCGGTCCTGGCCGCGTCGCCCGGCGCCGTGGTGTACGCGGCCTCCGGCGATCTGCGCCCCGACGAGGCCCTCGAGGACATCGGCAGGGCGATCCGGGCCGGAGCCGTCGTCGTCACCCCCGCGCTCTACGCGCTCTACGACCAGCGCAACGCCCCGCCCGAACTGCGCGACCCGCTCGTCGCGGCGGTCGCGGAAGGCGGCGGCTCCCTCTTTGTGTCCGGCGTCGACCCCGGCTGGGGCAACGACGTCCTTCCGCTGCTCGTCAGCAGTCTGGGCAGCACCATCGACGAGGTCCGCTGCCAGGAGATCTTCGACTACTCCACGTACGACCAGGAGGATTCCGTACGCCACCTGATCGGCATGGGGCATCCGATGGACTACGAGCCCCTGATGCTCGCCGAGACCATCCCGACCATGGTGTGGGGCGGTCAGCTCCGGCTGATGGCCAGGGCGCTCGGCGTCGAACTCGACGACATACGCGAGACGTTGGAGCGGCGCGCGCTCGACACCGCGGTGAGCACACGGACGATGGGCGACTTCGACGCGGGCACCCAGGGCGCGGTGCGGTTCGAGGTGCAGGGCATCGTCGGGGGCGTACCCCGCATCGTCATCGAACACATCACCCGCATCCACCCCTCCTGCGCACCGGACTGGCCCGCGCCGCCCGACGGCGCGGGCGCGCACCGGGTGATCATCGAGGGACGTCCGCGCATCCAGGTGACGGTCGAGGCGACCGACGAGGGCGAGAACCGGTCGGCGGGCGGCAACGCCACCGCGGTCGGCCGCCTGGTCGGCGCCATCGACTGGCTCGTCGAGGCGGAACCCGGACTCTACGACGCGCTCGACGTCCCCCTGCGCCCGGCCACCGGCAAGCTCGGAAGGAGCAAGCAATGAGCGCCATGCACATAGACATCCCCGAGGGGCAGGAGCCGATCGGGTACGTGTGGGGCGACATGGTCCCCGGGATCGGCATGGCCGCGGCGAACTTCTCGCTGTCGGTGTACGAGCACACGACCCTGGGGCTGCGGGAGTTCGAGGCCGCCCGGCTGCGCGTCGCGCAGATCAACGGGTGCTTGTTCTGCCTGGACTGGCGGACCGAGCGCGAGGGGCAGAAGGTCGAGGAGGAGTTCGCCGAGGCGGTGACCCAGTGGCGCACCACCGACGCGTTCGACGACAGGACACGCCTTGCCGCCGAGTACGCCGAGCGGTACACCCTGGATCACCACGGCCTCGACGAGGAGTTCTGGACGCGGATGACCGCGCACTACAGCCAGCGCGAGATCGTGGAACTGAGCATGAGCATCGGTTCCTGGCTGGCGTTCGGCCGGCTCAACCACGTGCTCGGCCTCGATGCGGTGTGCGTCCTGCCCGGGCACTGACTCCTCGTCCGGTCAGGGGGTGTCGCTACACGTCCGTGGCGATGATCTTCTCGATGTTGCGCTCGGCGAGCGCCGTGATGGTGACGAACGGGTTGACGCTCGTGTTGCCGGGGATCAGCGAGCCGTCGATGACGTAGAGCCCTGAATAGCCGTGCAGGCGACCGTAGTTGTCGGTCGCCTTGTTCAGGACCGCGCCGCCGAGCGGGTGGTACGTGAGATGGTCGCCCCAGATCTTGTACGTGCCGAACAGATCGGTGCGGTAGATCGTCCCCTCCTTTGAGTTGATCTTGTCGAAGATGGTCTTGGCGGCGTCGATGGACGGCTGCTTCCAGGCCGTCTGCCAGTTGAGGTCGACCTTGCCCGCCGCCGCGTTCCAGGTGAAGGCGGCGCGGTTGGGGTTCTTGGTGATCGAGAGGTAGAACGAGGCGTAGGTCTCGATCCCGGTGGGCAGCGGCGCGACCTCGGCGAAGGCGCCACCGGCCGCCCAGTTGTCGATGCCGCCCGTGGGGATGGACGACTGGACCTTGCCGGTCGCGTCCCACATGTGGTTGGCCCGGCCGCACATGACGTTGCCGTTGTCGCCCCAGCCCTTGCCGATCTCCCCGTTGAGGTTCGGCAGCGCGCCGGTGGCTTTCAGCTTGACGAGCAGTTTGCTGGTGCCGACGCTGCCGGCCGCGAAGAACACCTTGGCCGCGGTCACGGACTTGGTGGCGGTGGTGGCGCCGCCGGTGTCGAGTTGCTCGATGACGACGGTGTAGCCGCCGCCGGACGCGGGGCGGACCGAAGTCACCCTGTGCAGCGGGGAGATGGTGACCCTGCCGGTCGCGGTGGCCTTGGCGATGTAGGTCTTCTGGAGTGACTTCTTGCCGTAGTTGTTGCCGTAGAGGATCTCGCCGGAGACCGCCGACTTGGGGACCGTGCCTGCCGCCTCCTGCTTCATGTAGTCCCAGTCGTAGACACCGGGCACGAAGACGAACGGGAAGCCGGAGCGCTGGGCGTGCTTTCGGCCGACCCGCGAGTACTGGTAGCAGTCGACGCTGTCGAACCAGGCCGGGTCGATGAGGCTGACGCCCAGACCGGCGTTGGCGCGGGGGTAGTAGGTGGAGTACATCTCGTCGGCGTTGACCGACGGGAGGATGGCGCCGAAGTTCTCGCGCTTGGGCGTGACCGCCATGCCGCCGTTGACCAGGGAGCCGCCGCCGACGCCGCGGCCCTGGTAGACGATGATCCCGCCCATCTCCTCGGCGTCGAGGATGCCGGTGTAGCGGGGGATGTTCTTGTCGATCGGGAAGCCGAGGAAGTTGCTCAGGGGCTGTTTGGTCTTGGTGCGCAGCCAGTAGGAGCGGCCGTCGGGCGAGGTCGTGTGGGCGAAGATCTTGCCGTCCGAGCCGGGGGTGTCCCAGGCCATGCCCATTTCGATCATGTGGACGTCGACGCCCGCCTGGGCCAGGCGCAGGGCGGCCACGGAGCCGCCGTACCCGGTGCCGATGATCAGTACGGGGACCCGGGCCCCGTCCCCGATGGGTCCGGCTGCGGCTGCTGCGGGCTCCGCCTGTGCGGCGGCGGGGAGGGCCTGGGCGGAGAGCGTGACGGCGCCAAGAATAGAACCAGTTCCAGCAATGAATCTTCGCCGCGTCACACCCTCTGAGCCAGTAATACGCATGGTAGTGCCACTCATGTGATGTTCCTCACTCTCGTAGGAATGGGAACGAGTTCTACTGCTACTGGCTTATTAAGTCACTGCATACCTAGAGGTAACTTCTGTCCGATCTTGTGCCGGTGGAGCGACCCTTGTAAAGAAGTCTTTCTAAAGATACCTTTACATCATGCCGGAGACCCCTGATCACGCCGACGCGGCCGGGAGCGACTCCCCGCCGCGCAGCATCCGCCTCACCGACCCCCGCGCCCTGCGCGCCTACGCCCACCCCACCCGCATGTCGCTGGTCGGCCTGCTGCGCCGGAGCGGGCCCTTCACGGCCACCCGGGCCGCCGAGCTGACCGGCGAATCCGTGGCCAGCTGCTCGTACCACCTGCGGATACTGGCGAAGTACGGGCTGGTCGAGGTGGCGCCCGGCGGCCGTGGCCGCGAGAAGCCGTGGCGCGCGACGGCCCGGTTCACCGACTGGCCCGGCTACAGCGAGGACGCGTCCGTGGCCGAGGCTTCGGACGCGCTCAGTGCGGCGGTCGCCCAGCGGTACTTCGACCGTGCCGTGCGGGCCATGGAGCAGCGGCGCCGGCTGCCGCGTGCCTGGCGCGAGGCCGAGCAGTTCAGCGACTCGCTCCTCCACCTCACCCCCGGGGAGCTGACCGGCATCAGCGAGCGCATCGACGCACTCCTCCAGCCCTACGAGGACCGGGCGGCGGGCGACCGGCCCGAGGGCGCGCGCCCCGTCAGCGTGCTGCGGCTCGCCTTCGTCGACCGGGAGATCCCCGAGGAGGTCCCGGACGGGGGATCCGCGCAGGAGGGCGCCCCGGACGAGGCAGGGGACGACGGCGGCAGTACCGGGACCGGCAGATGAAGCTCCGGGAGCGGATACCCGGCCTCCTGCGCGAGCGGAGCTTCCGGCGCTACTGGACCGGGCAGACCGTCTCGCTGATCGGCGACGAGATCTCGCTGATCGCCATCCCGCTCGCCGCCGTGCTCGTCCTTGGCGCCGACGCCGCCGAGATGGGCTGGCTCAAGGTCGCGGGGCTGCTGCCCACGCTGCTCCTGAGTCTGCCGCTCGGCGCGTGGGCCGACCGGCAGGCCCGGCGCAGGCGCGCCATGATCGCCGCCGACCTGGCCCGCGCGGCCCTCGTCCTCACCCTGCCTCTCGCCTATCTGCTCGACGCCCTCACGCTCGGGCAGCTCTACGCGATTGCCTTCGGGGTCGGCGCGCTGACCGTGCTCTTCGACGTCTGCAACGCCACCCTGTTCGTGTCCCTCGTCGAGACCGAGCGCTATGTGCAGGCAAACTCCCTGCTGAGCGGCAGCCGTTCGATGTCCTGGCTGGCCGGTCCGGGGATCGGCGGCGTATTGGTGCAGGTGCTCACCGCCCCCTTCACCCTGGTCGCCGACGCCCTCACCTATCTGGTCTCGGCCCGCCAGCTGGCGTCCATCAAACCCGTCGAGCCCCAGCCCGAACCGGTCACCAAGGGGCACTTCACGGCCGGGCTGCGCTGG
>NZ_JBNNJZ010000055.1:28797-31888 GCF_050270335.1 Streptomyces sp. NPDC059900 | reverse complement strand
CCCCTACACCCCCCGCAAATGCACGACATCCCCCGCCCCCACGGGCTCCTGCACCCCGTCCCCCGTGGCCAGCACGAGCCGGCCGTCGCCGTCCAGTGCCACCGCCTCACCCGTGATCGACCGGTCACCCGGCAGTTCCGCGCGGACCTTGCGGCCGAGCGTCGCGCAGCCCGCCGCGTACGCCTCCTGGAGGCGGGAGGCCACCGGATCGCCCGCGGCGGCACGCCAGTCCCCGTACCACTGCTCCAGCGAACGCAGCACGGCCCGCAGCACGGTGTCCCGGTCGGTGGTCGCCGCCCCGGCCAGCGCGAGCGACCCCGCCCCAGGCACCGGCAGCTCATCCGCCCGCAGGGTCACGTTGATCCCGATGCCGACCACCACGCCCCCGCCGTCCGCGGACCCCGCCCGCTCCGCGAGGATTCCCCCCGCCTTCCGCTCCTCGCCCGCCACCGTCACGAGAAGATCGTTCGGCCACTTCAGCGCCGTATCCACCCCCGCGGCCCCCGAAAGCCCCGTGGCGACGGCGACCCCGGCGAGCAGCGGCAGCCACCCCCACCGCTCGACGGGCACCCCGTCCCCCGGCTTCAGGAGCACGGAGAAGAAGAGACCGGAGCGCGGCGGCGCGGACCAGCGGCGGTCGAGGCGCCCGCGCCCCGAGCTCTGTTCCTCGGCGACGAGCACCGCGCCCTCGGGCAGCTCGTCGGCGCGGGCCACCAAATCAGTGTTGGTCGACCCCGTCGCGGGCACCACGTCCAGAGAGGTCCACAGACCTCCCCGCACCAGAGCGCGCCGCAGCGCGGCGGCGTTCAGGGGCGGCCGGTCAAGGTCGGACCAGCGGTTGCCCCCGGGGAGGTCGGCAGGGTCGTCTGAAGCATCTCGCGGCGTCATGCAAGCCACCTTAGGTGTGGTAAACGCCGCACTGCCGAACCGTATGCACGCCGATACCCTACGAGTCAGTAGCAAGCGATCACCAGCAGTCACAGAGCTGCGCGGCCGCAGCCGCGAGCCACCGCAGCACACAGCCGCAAGCCGCCAGTCGCCCCTTTGAGCAGGCAGGGAGCCGCATCCCGATGTCCGAGCCGGAAGAGCCCAACGTGCCCGTGCAGAGCGCCGCAAGCGATACCCCCGCCACCACCGACGCAGGTGACCCGGGCATCGACATCCATACGACTGCGGGCAAGCTCGCTGATCTCCAGCGCCGCATCGAGGAGGCCAAGCACGCCGGTTCGGCCCGCGCGGTCGAGAAGCAGCACGCCAAGGGCAAGCTGACGGCGCGTGAGCGCATCGATCTGCTCCTGGACGAGCACTCGTTCATCGAGTTCGACGAATTCGCCCAGCACCGCTCGCACGATTTCGGTCTGGAGGCCAACCGCCCGTACGGCGACGGCGTCGTGACCGGTTACGGCACCGTCGACGGCCGCCCCGTGGCCGTCTTCTCGCAGGACTTCACCGTCTTCGGCGGCGCCCTGGGCGAGGTCTTCGGCGAGAAGATCGTCAAGGTCATGGACTTCGCCCTGAAGACCGGCTGCCCGGTCATCGGCATCAACGACTCCGGCGGCGCCCGCATCCAGGAGGGCGTCATGGCCCTCGGGATGTACGGGGAGATCTTCCGCAGGAACACCCACGCCTCCGGTGTGATCCCGCAGATCAGCCTGGTCGTCGGCCCGTGCGCGGGCGGCGCGGTCTACTCCCCCGCGATCACCGACTTCACGGTCATGGTCGACCAGACGTCGCACATGTTCATCACCGGGCCCGACGTCATCAAGACGGTCACCGGCGAGGACGTCGGCTTCGAGGAGCTCGGCGGTGCCCGCACCCACAACAGCACCTCCGGTGTCGCCCACCACATGGCGGGCGACGAGAAGGACGCGATCGAGTACGTCAAGTCCCTTCTCTCCTACCTGCCTTCGAACAACCTCAGCGAGCCCCCCGCCTTCCCCGAGGAGGCGGACCTGGAGCTGACGGACGAGGACCGCGAGCTCGACACCCTCATCCCGGACAGCGCCAACCAGCCGTACGACATGCACACGGTGATCGAACACGTCCTGGACGACGCCGAGTTCTTCGAGACGCAGCCGCTGTTCGCGCCGAACATCGTCACCGGCTTCGGCCGCGTCGAGGGCCGCCCGGTCGGCATCGTCGCCAACCAGCCGACACAGTTCGCGGGCTGCCTGAACATCGACGCCTCCGAGAAGGGCGCCCGCTTCGTCCGCACCTGCGACGCGTTCAACGTCCCGGTCATCACCTTCGTGGACGTGCCCGGCTTCCTGCCGGGCGTCGAGCAGGAGCACGACGGCATCATCCGGCGCGGCGCGAAGCTGATCTACGCCTACGCCGAGGCGACCGTCCCGCTCATCACGATCATCACGCGCAAGGCGTTCGGCGGCGCGTACGACGTCATGGGCTCCAAGCACCTGGGCGCCGACCTCAACCTGGCCTGGCCGACCGCGCAGATCGCGGTGATGGGCGCCCAGGGCGCGGTCAACATCCTGCACCGCAAGACGATCGCGGCGGCCGAGGCCACCGGCGACGTCGAGGCGACCAGGGCCCGCCTGATCCAGGAGTACGAGGACCGTCTCCTCAACCCGTACACGGCCGCCGAGCGCGGTTACATCGACGCCGTGATCATGCCGTCGGAGACCCGCGCCCATCTGGTGCGGGGCCTGCGTCAGCTGCGTACGAAGCGGGAATCCCTTCCCCCGAAGAAGCACGGCAACATCCCCCTCTAGACCGTGCGGACCGTGCCTCAGCGAGGAGAGCGAGGAGACCCTTCATGATCAAGGTCGTACGGGGCAACCCCACCCCGGAGGAGCTGGCCGCCGCGCTCGCGGTGGTCCAGGCGCGCGCCGCGGCGGTCGCGGACGAGCCGTCCGGCGCGCCCGCGGTGCTCGACGCCTGGTCCAACCCGGCCCGCGTGGCCCGCGACCGGCTGCCCGCGCCGGGGCCGACGGCGTGGGGGCGTACGTACTGGCCCGGCTGAGCAGCCGGACGATCCGGAATGAGCGGTACGGGCCGGGGGGGCGGTGGAACGGGGCAACGGCGCCCCGCCCCCGCCGGCCGCCGGGAGGGATTGGATGGGGGGTGCGACCCG